>JAHFEJ010000090.1 GCA_023248535.1 Nitrospinales bacterium
TGAAAAGTACTTTTGTGGAAAAGGCTCACCTTAAACTTGTCATCAAAGATACCGGAAACAACCCGCAAGCGGCGGCCACCGCCGTGCGTGAACTGGCCACCGACAACGCCGTGACGGGTGTGGTGGGGCTTTTCCCCCCGGCGACGCTGGAATCGGCGCTGGCGGAATCGCGCCGGTTCATTCTGCCGGTGCTCTCCATTCCCAATGACAACGCGGCGGACTTGCCGCCGGATCAAAAACGCTTTTTTTACCAAATGGGGTTTACCCAGCAGGATCAGGCGCGATTCATCGCCGATTACGCGACACGCTCCCTTAACCTGAAAAATTTCGTGATAATATACCCATCCGGCACAAAAGGCGAAGAAATGCGGCAGGCGTTCGCCGCCGCGATAAACGCCAACGGCGGCACCGTGCTGGAAAGCCGCCCCTACGAACGCAACCAAACCGACTTCCGCGCCCAGCTTGAAGGGATCGGCGGCCTTGATGACAACGCCCTGCGCAAACTGATTTTCAGCTATGTCCAGGAAAATCCCGACAAACCGCTGGATCAAATCAACGACGGGTTGCGCATCATGTACCAAAACGCCCTTTCCTACCCCATCATCACCAAAGTGAAAAGCCAGCCGATAACCCGCACCAATTTTGCGTTCGCCCTGAAAACCGCCTACGACGCGGTTTTCATCGCCGGCAATTATGATCAGGTGGGGCTTATTCTGCCTGCGCTCTCCTTCTACAATATAACGCAGGTGCAGGTGCTGGGCACCGACAGCTATCTGCACCCCGACTTTATTCCGGTCGCCGGGAAATACGCCGAAGACGCGGTGTTCCCCGGCGAGTTCGCCCCCACCATCAAACGCGGGGATGTGAAAAACTTCGTGGAAACGTACGAATCCGCGCTGGGGGGAACGCCGGACGCCGTGACGGCACGCTACTACGACGCGATGATGCTGCTTCTCTCGCTTGTTGAAAGCGGGCACGATTCGAAGAGCCGGTTGACCGCCGCGCTTGACGCATTACCGTATTACAGCGGCGTCAGCGGTGGGGTATACGCGCCGTCCGCGGGAATTTTGGAAAAAATCCCCTCCATTTTCACCATCAATAACGGCGCGGTGAAGGAACTCCAGCCCCCCGCCCCCCCACCGGTGAAAACGACCCAATGACGAAAGCTGGAGGATGAAAGAGACGCGGATCGTCGGGCCGGAAGGGGAAGACCCGTCCATCGAAAAAACGCTCCGCCCCCGCAAGCTGGACGAATACGTCGGGCAGGAAAAAATAAAGGAAAACCTCCGCATCTTTGTGCAAGCGGCGCAACAACGGGGCGAGGCATTGGATCACGTTCTCTTTTACGGCCCGCCGGGGTTGGGCAAAACGACGCTTGCCCACATCATCGCCCAGGAATTGGGCGTCCAGCTGCGCGCCACCAGCGGCCCGGTCATCGAGCGGGCGGGTGACCTCGCCGCCATTCTCACGAATCTTTCGGAAGGGGAAATCCTGTTCATCGACGAAATACACCGCCTGAGTCCCGCCGTGGAAGAGATACTTTACCCGGCGATGGAGGATGGGAACATCGACCTGATGATCGGGCAGGGGCCGTCGGCCCGCTCGGTGAAGCTGGACATACCGCCATTCACCCTCGTGGGGGCGACCACCCGCGCGGGGCTGCTCACCTCGCCGTTGCGGGACCGGTTCGGCATCATTCACCGGCTGGAGTTTTACACGGACGCGGAGCTGGCCGCCATCATCCGGCGCTCGTCGCAGATACTCGGCGTTGCGATTACCGATGACGGCGCACAGGAGATCGCCCGCCGCTCACGCGGCACACCGCGCATCGCCAACCGGCTGCTAAGGCGCGTACGGGATTATGCGCAGGTGAAAGGAAACGGCGCAATTGACTCTGCGACGGCCGATGCGGCTCTTAAAATGATCGAGGTGGACGAAAAAGGGTTTGACCGGATGGATCGGCAGCTTTTATTGACCATAATCCAGAAATTTGGCGGCGGGCCGGTGGGCCTGGATACGCTTGCCGCCGCCATTAACGAGGAAAAAGAGACCATCGAGGACGTGTTGGAGCCATACCTGCTGCAAAACGGATACATCCAGCGGACGCCGCGCGGCCGCGTGGCAAGCGCCGCGGCCTACCGGCATTTTTCCATCACACCTCCGTCCGGCCAGGAAGCGCTTTTTTAGCCCGCCACTGTATGGGCAGGTTTGAAACCTGCCCGTACAAACCCCTTATTTGAGCAGCGCCAGAATGGTGGAACCGGCCTGTACCTTGTCCCCCACCTTGACCTTGATCTCGGCGCTGGAGGGAACGGTAACATCCATCCGGCTGCCGAAGCGCATGAGGCCGTAGCGCTCCCCTTTCACCGCCTGCTGCCCCAACTGGGCGTTGCAAACGATGCGGCGGGCGATAAGCCCGACGATCTGCTTTACCGCCACCTTTCCATAAGGTGAATCAATCACCAACGCCACCTGCGCATTTTCTTCCGACGCAAGGTGATTGAACGCGGCGAGAAATTTTCCTTCGCGGGCTTCCCGTTTGGCGATTTTCCCTGAAACCGGAAAGCGGTTGACGTGCACGTTGAACACCGAAAGAAAGATTGAAACGCGGGTGCGCTTCTCCCCCGTTTCGGCGTCGAACCAATCGGTGTCGATCTTATGCAGCAGGCCGTCGGCGGGCGAAACCACCGCGTTCGGCTCCGCCGGTATCGTCCTTTCCGGGTCGCGGAAGAAAAAGAGGATAAAGCCCCCCAGCAGGCAGAGCGCGATGGTCATCACATAAAAATGGACGAAGTAAAGCGCCGTTGCCGCCGCTAAAACCGGGAGGAAGAACCTCCATGCGTCTGACGCTACTTTCATCTCCCGTTCAGTCCTGAATCTTCTTGCCGACCCACGGCATCATGGCACGCAGGTTCTCACCAACTTTTTCGATGAGGTGATCGGCGTCCTTTTTCACCAATGCGTTGAACATCGGACGGCCGACGCGGTTTTCCAGAATGAACTCGCGGGCAAATTCGCCACGCTGGATCTCGGAAAGGATTTTCTTCATCTCCTTGCGGGTCTCGGCGTTCACCACGCGCGGGCCGCGGGTCACATCGCCGTAGCGCGCGGTATCGGAGATGGAATAGCGCATGTTGGCGATGCCGCCTTCAAACATGAGATCGACGATCAGCTTGAGTTCGTGGAGGCATTCGAAGTAGGCCACTTCAGGCTGGTAGCCCGCCTCCACCAGCGTGTCGAAGCCGGCGCGGACCAATTCCGACGCGCCGCCGCAGAGTACCGCCTGTTCGCCGAAGAGGTCGGTCTCCGTCTCTTCCTTGAACGTGGTCTCGATGACGCCGGCGCGCGCGCCGCCGATGCCGCGCGCGTAGGCCAGGCCCACGTTCATCGCATCGCCGGTGGCGTTCTGGTACACGGCGATGAGGCACGGCACACCGCCCCCCTGCTGGTACTGGCGGCGGACCAGATGGCCCGGCCCTTTGGGGGCGACCATGAAAACGTCGATATCGGCCGGCGGCACAATTTGGCTGAAGTGGATGTTGAAGCCGTGGGCGAAGGCGAGCGCCGCGCCGGCCTTCATGTTCGGGCGCACCTCTTCATGATACAGACCGGCGGCCACGTGATCCGGTACCAACATCATAATCACCTGTGCGGCCTTGGCGGCCTCGGCGACGGTCTTCACTTCCAGGCCGTCGCGTTTCGCCAGCGCTTCAAAACGGCTGCCGGGGCGGAGGCCGATCACCACCTTCACGCCGCTCTCCTTGAGATTCAGCGCGTGGGCGTGCCCTTGCGATCCATAGCCGATAACCGCCACGGTTTTTTTGGCGATAAATTTGAGGTCGGTATCCTTTTCGTAGTACATCTTCGCGGCCATTAACTATTCTCCTTGGTTAAATATGCGTATCGTTGTTTATGTAAATCCGTCAACCGCCGCTTTTCGGCTTTTTGGCCTTGGGCGCCGGCGCGCCGGTCGCGCGCGGAAGCGCTATCTTGCCGCTACGGGCCATCTCCTGCATCCCCAGCGGGCGGACCATTTCGATAAAAGCTTCGATCTTGCGGTCGCCACCCGATATTTCCACGGTGTAGCTTTTCGCCGAAACGTCCACGATCTTCCCGCGGAATATCTCCACCATGCGGAGGATCTCCGCGCGGTTTTTTTCTTCCGCGTTCAGCTTCACCAGCAGCAACTCGCGTTCCACATGCTCCTCGGCGGTTACGTCCACCACCTTGATCACATCTATCAGCTTGTTGAGCTGCTTGTTGATCTGTTCGATGATCCGGTCCTCGCCGCGGGTGACGATGGTCATGCGCGAGACCGCCGCATCCTCCGTTTCCGCCACGGTAAGCGATTCAATGTTGAAACCGCGGCCGGAGAACAGCCCCGCCACGCGGCTCAGTACGCCGAACCGGTTTTCCACAAGCACTGAAATGGTGTGTTTCATTGCATGGCCTCCTTTACAGCAACATCATTTCTTTTACGGTGCCGCCCGCGGGAACCATCGGAAAAACTTTTTCCTCTTTTTCCACCACGAAATCCATCAACACCGGCTTGTTCACTTTGTACGCCTCTTCCAGAGCGGGACGCACATCCGCTTCCCTCGTGATGCGCATGCCGACGGCGCCGTAAGCCTCGGCCAGTTTTACAAAATCCGGATTCATCTGGAATTCGCTGTTCGAATAGCGTTTGCCGTGGAACAGTTCCTGCCACTGGTGCACCATGCCCAGCACACCATTGTTCAAAATGACGGTCTTTACCGGCAGGCCGTACTGCACCGCCGTGATCACTTCCTGAATGTTCATCTGTATCGAACCGTCCCCCGCGATGTTCACCACCAGCCGGCCGGGGAACGCCGCCTGCGCGCCGATGGCGGCCGGAAGGCCGTAGCCCATCGTGCCCAGCCCACCGGAGGATAAAAAGGTCCGGGGCCCGTCAAACTGAAGGAACTGCGCGGCCCACATCTGGGCCTGCCCCACCTCGGTGGTCCAGATGGGATTGCGGCCTTTCGCCGCCTCCCACGCCTGCTCCACCACGAACTGCGGCTTTATGATGCCCGCTTCGCTTTTTTCGTAACGCAGCGGATAGAGCGATTTCCATTCCGCCAGCCGCGTGAGCCACGGGCGGTGTTTGTCGTCCCAATCGGTGGCATCCTTTTCAGCCAGCGCGTTGAGCTTTTTCATCACATCCAGCAGGTCGGCCACCACCGGAATGTGCGCCACCACGTTTTTACCTATCGACGTTGGGTCGATGTCCACATGGATGACCGTGCAGTTTTTGGCGAAGGCGTCCAAACGCCCGGTCACCCGGTCGTCAAACCGGGCGCCGAGGCAGACCATCACGTCGCACTCGTGCATCGCCATGTTCGCGGCGTAGGTGCCGTGCATCCCGAGCATCCCCAGGAAAAGTTCTTCACGCGTGGGATGCGCCCCCATAGCCATCAGCGTGGTGGTCACCGGCATACGGGTTTTTTTGGCGAACTTCACCAATTCGGCGCTGGCGTTGGCCAGTATCATGCCGCCGCCGATGTAAAGCACCGGCTGTTTGGCCTGTTTCATCGTCTCGAAGGCGCGCTTCACCTGCGCCGGATGCCCCTCCACGGTGGGATTGTAGCTTCGCAAGGAAACCGTTTTGGGGTACTCGAATTCAGCCGTGGCGTTGAGCACATCCTTTGGCAGGTCGATCAGCACCGGGCCGGGCTTGCCGGTGGTGGCGATATAAAACGCCTCTTTGATGGTTCTGGCCAAGTCGTTCACATCGCGCACCAGATAGCTATGCTTGGTGCAGGGCCGGGTGATCCCCACAATGTCGGCTTCCTGGAACGCATCGTTACCGATCAGCCCCACCGGCACTTGGCCGGTGAGTACCACCATCGGAATGGAATCCATATACGCCGTGGCGATGCCGGTGACCGTATTGGTCGCCCCGGGGCCGCTGGTGACCAGCGCCACGCCGCAGCGGCCGGTCGCGCGGGCATAGCCGTCGGCCATATGCGCCGCCCCCTGCTCGTGCCGTACCAGTATGTGCTTCAGTTTCGCGCCGTAGAGCGCATCGTACAGCGGCAACACCGCCCCGCCCGGAAAGCCGAAAATGGTATCCACCCCTTCGGCGATAAGGCTTTCCACAACAATCTGAGCGCCTTTAAGTTTCATATCATTACCTCGCTTAAGCTGAATTCAAAATGATAGTCGGTTTTTCAATGCAGAGTCAATTAAATGAGTGTTTTGCCGGGGGAACTCCCGACCATGTTCCAGCGTGTAATTTTGGTGAAAAACCGCAGGAGATCGTTGAGCAACGTGGATGCATGGTCCGCCCGCGCGGTTGCCGGAATGGCTCCGGCGGGCAAGGTCACATCACGCTTGAAGATGAACTATTGCCGTATCTCCTAAATATGGGCGCATCTTATCACACCTCACGGATTCCTCCAACCAGCCGGTAAACTCCGCACGGTGGTTACAGAAGCACTTTCACCACTATCTTGCGGACGGTGGCCGGGGCGGAAACCGCGCAGCCCGGAGTGTGGGCATCCTCCGGATAGAAAACGGCAAATAGTCCCGGACGCATGGGCAGCCGTGTGGCGCTAGGGGCGTTGCGGTAAAAAGTGATGTCATTTTCCTTCACATACGGCGAATCAATCTCCAGCCCGGCCGAAGGGAGCCATTCGATGATCTCTTCCCCTTCGATAACCGCCTGAATATCGGCGTACCGCCGGTGGGCTTCGGGGCGCTTTCCGGCCGCGGGAACGGTTTCATACCGCTGCACCATTGCATAACAGGCATCGCCGGCCAAATCGTGGCGTCCATCGGGTATCCCATCGGAGAGCGCTTTTTCAATAAAAGCAACTCCCTGCCGGAACAGGGAATTTTCCGAGAAATAGCGGGAGGCATTTTTCGGCGTGTCGAATATCATGCGGCGGATAATACTATGCCGGGGGCGGATTCACAATTTCAGAATTTTGGGGACGCACGGAGAGAAGCCTGGGGTATCTCCCCGCCTCATTGCGCCCAGTTCCTGTAAAACGCGAAATAAGACTCCAGCAGTTCCCCCTGCTCCCTCTCCATACCGATAAACTGTGTAGCATATTCAAACTGGCCTTCGTGGCTATTCACCCGCATGAGACGCATTTTCAACCGGTCTATAAAACCAACGCCGCCGGGATAAAAACTCATCGACAGCTCATCGCCGGTCTTGGCCTCGAGAGGGCTCCGGGTGGCGAACCGAAGCCCCCCTTTACCAAGGTTGATGATAACGCCGGATCGCGGCGTGGCGGCCTGGCTTTCAGTGCCGTGGATGGCCGCCAAATGCTGACACATGACCCGATCCTCGGAACGCAACGAATGGGAAATAACATCTTCCTGGAAGGGGAAATAACAGAGATCGGTTTTTTTCAGGAACTCCTTGTATGTGACGGCCATGCCATAAATCGTCCCTCTGCTCTCCACCCGGATGACAGCGCTTCTCCCGACCGAAAGCGGCGGAAGCTGGCCTTGCGGCTTTTCGGTAAGGAGGTAGCCGTTCGCTCCCGCCTTATAACCGCGCACCATCACCGTGCCGTTTTTCCGGTCGAATTCAATCATCGCTTCCTTTTCCAATTCCAGCATTGCGTCACTCGATGCGGGATGCGCGATTGAGACAAAATCCGCGCACTCCCGGCAAAAGTCGTTCACCGCGGCATCGCTGCGCGAAAACCCGACTCCCAGCTGATATTTGCCGTCTTCCTCGTCGATGCTCCGCACAATCGCGCCCAGTTGCTTCACCTCCTGGCCATTGGAAAGCGTAAATGAAATATGGATTTTGTCCCCCACGCCAATGCCATTTTTCGCCTCAAGGCCGATCCGGGCGCCCGCGGTTGAAATATCCAGTACCGCCCCCGTTTGATGATCCGGCCCTCCATTTTTGGCTACGCGGGCGGGCGAGACAATGCTAACCCGCTCGCTGCTGCGCATGTTGTAGCGTTGCACATCGTTGGGGTATTCCAGCACCAGCACCGGTGGATGGCCGTGAACCCGTATCAACCTCGTCTTGAACGCATATACCGATCCTTCAAATAGAAACCGGACGGTCAGCGGCGAATTATACTCAAACCCGGCTGTGGCATAATCCTTGGGCATGTCTGTGAGGATAAAACTGGTCTCGGGCAATATGGTAAGACGGGGCTTTCCCCCCAGAATATTGGTGGTAATAAACTCCGCTTTCGCCCCCCGCAACTGGGTGTGATAGCGTTTCCCCTTCAACTCTATGCTCAAAGGGCTACCTATGGCGCAAAACTCCTCCACCGGATTGTTGGCGGTGGAAAACGTGGTTAATCCCGCCGAGGTTTTTGGAGAAACAGCCGCATCCAAATACGCCTCCTTATGTTACTATCAATTATAAAGGCCAAACGGGGGCGGAAAAACTAATATTACGGTTTTCCCAATTACATTGTAATTCATTTTCAAATAGATAACATTAATTGTCAACTTTCATCATGTAAAATATCAATGTAATTAATGATACGCCGCATTACATGTATTAAGCTCACATAACCGGCCTGTGGCTATATGAGATGTAGGCTTAGAAAAAACAAATTGTTTGATTTAGAAAAATCTGGATAAATGGCCGCTCCGCAGTCAGAAATTAGCAAAAAAACTCCCGGGAACCTCCGATAATTACCGAATAATGCTGAAAAAACCGCTTTGATTATATATCCGGGATTTAAGCGAAATGTGAATGGCCTTCCTGCGATGTCAACAGAACCGGCACGGAAGAAAGTTAACCGCCTGAACTCAGATCGCCCAAGCGTTGCAGAAAGCAAAGTAATCGTCCAGCATCTTCGCGCTCTCACCACCCATATCAACAAACTGAGCGGCATATTCAAATTGGCTGCCACTACTGCCCACCCGCATCATGCGGATTTTTTGCCGGCCCAAAAAGCCTATTCCGCCCAGATGAAAACTCACCGACCGCATGTCGCCCGACTCGGCATATATTGGAACGCGGGTGATGAACCGGATCCCCCGCTTGCCGAGGTCTACGATCAGGCCGGCGTCCTGGTCTACCGACCGGCTATCGGCGGCGCTGACCATCACCGGAAGCAGACAGGGGATCCTCTCGTCATCCCGCAACGAACGGGCGATCACATCATCCTGAAAGGTGAAATAGCAGAGATCGGTCTTCTTCAGAAATTCCCTGTAGGTGACAGCCATGCCATACAACATCCCTTTGTATTCCATGCGAATGACGGCCTCCTGGCCAGGCAAAAGCGGCGGCATGGTGATGCGCGGCTTTTCGGTAAGGAGGTAGCCCTGCTCCCCCGTCTTCCAGCCACGCACCATCACCGGACAACTTTTTTTCGCATATTCGATTAAGGCTTCTATTCCCAATCCCAACATCGCGCTACCCCAGGCATTCCAGGCAATTGCGGCAAAATTCGCCCACCGCGGGATCCTGATTTACAAAA
>JAHFEJ010000091.1 GCA_023248535.1 Nitrospinales bacterium
TCAGGTTTAAGGAGCGGCGGAATAATATGCGGCGGCGAAGCTTGCGAAGCCAGCCGCGCACAACCCGCCGCGGAAATAGCCTGTAGGCTGCAACCTGTTGTTGGCCCGCAAGGGCCAAGAGTTTTTGTTTCCTGCGGAAACAACCACAGGATTCATCCTGTGGTACCCGCCCCCCCTTTTTACCTTTGCCGGATAATCGCTCTTATACTCGCCCCAAATTTGGTAAAATAAAAAGATATGGATTTACAAGCGCGATTCAACCGCTGGGTATTCATCACCGAAACCCGCCTGAAGGTGGCCTACCACAACTATGTGGCGGAACGGGCTTTTGTCCCGCGCGGGGGAACCGGCGCGCTTCCTTTTCCCATTTCCCCGCAACTGACGGCGGGCATTGTTGTCCTTATGCTGCTCATGACGGGGGGCGCCCTGTTTATCACCCGCATGCCCTCCATTGCGGCTCTGCCTGGCGCTTCCATGCCCGTCATCTCCAATGCCAACTTTCCGCTCCCCAAAGCCCCGGCCATCCCGGTACCTCCGCCATCGGAGCCGGATTACGCCATCGCCGTGGATAAGTCCAACAAACTGCTGCTGGTGCTCAAAGACGATGGGGATTATTACACCGTCATCAAACAATTCGACATATCGCTGGGAAGGATCGTCGGCACCAAAGAACGCGAAGGGGATATGCGTACGCCGGTCGGCTTTTACCGGATCACCGAGGTAAAGGATGGCAAGCTGCTCCCCAAAATCTACGGCCCGCTGGTCTTCGTCACCAACTATCCCAACTCGTTCGATGTGGCCCAAGGGCGCACGGGGGGCGGCATATGGCTTCACGGCAGCGGCCAGGGCAGGCGGACGCCCGATACCCACGGCTGCGTGGTGCTGGATGACGATAACGTAAAAACCCTTGAGAAGTGGATCCGGGTGAATACCCCCGTGGCGATCTTTCCCGATTCGTTCCAGCTCCCGGTGCAAGGGGGGCGGCTGGAGAAAAAATTCCTCTCGATGGAATTCTTCTACGGCGGCAACACCGCCACCGCGTCCGCCGCAGGCTAATTCCCGTCATTCCGGGCGCAGCGAAGAATCTCTGCGGGGAAAAAACCACAGAGACACCGAGGCACTGAGAAGAAAGAGGGGGCGGTTTTTCTCTGTGGCTCCGTGCCAAGGAGGGCCGGAACTGGTTTTACATTCCGGCCCGGGCGTGCCCCGCAAGGGCCTCTGTGGTGATATCAAATATCCTCAATGCCCCGGCAGCGTGGCCAGCTCGATCCGGTTCGCCAAATCCTCGCCGAGGAACCGGCTGCCGACCATCTTGGCCCGCTCCGGTGAATCGGTGAAATAGAAACGGCGGCCGCCCCCCGCCGAATCCCGGTTGAGGCCGCTTCCGCGCAGCATATCGCGCAGCTTGACCGCGATGGCGTAAGCCGAGTTCACCAGTGTCACGCCGCTCCCGCAGGTTTTTCCTATCACCCCTTCCAGCAACGGATAGTGGGTGCAGCCGAGAATGAGAGTATCCACCGCGCCCCGCTGAAACGGTTCCAGATAGATCTTCGCCACCTCTTCGGCGACACGGTTGTCGGTCCACCCCTCTTCGGCCAGCGGCACAAAAAGCGGGCAGGGCTGGCTGACCACATGGGCGGCCCCTCCGGCGCGCAACAGCGTTTCGTATTGGCCCGACTGCACCGTGGCATACGTGCCGATGACCCCCACCGCTCCGCTTGTGGTGCGGCGGAGCGCTTCTTCCACCCCCGCCTCTATCACCCCGAGGATCGGCAGGGAGAACTCGGCGCGCAGCGGCCCCATGCTGGTGGCGGAGGCGGAGTTGCAGGCGACCACCACCGCCTTCACGTTTTTGGACAGGAGGAAGCGGGTGTTCTCGATGGAGTAACGGATCACCGTTTCGGCGCTTTTGGTGCCATAGGGAACGCGCGCGGTGTCTCCCAGGTAGACGAGGTCTTCGTTGGGCAACAGGCGGGCCACCTCGTGCAGCACGGTCAGGCCGCCGATACCCGAATCGAAAATGCCGATGGGGCGCTTATCCATGCTATTCCCGCCGGTACCCCGCCAGGGCCTCGCAGCCGGGGCGCGTTATCGGGCGTTCGATGTCCAGATGTCCCGCCACTGTTTTTATCTCTTTCCCCTCCACCAGGATGGTCACCGAATCGGCGTTGAAATTGGCCATGACGGTTTTGCAGATGGATGCCACGGAGAGTATCTCGGCGGTGATGCCGCCCGGATGGCGCGTGATCAGGTCGATGTCGAAATCAAGATACAGGTTCCGGTCAACGCCGGTGAAGACGCGGCGCAACGCCGCGTTCTTCGGCAGGGTGGCGGCCAGCGCCGTATCGGCAGGCCCCGCAATGAGGCGGTTCACCGCTTCTTTAACGCGGTTTTCCAAAAGGTCGCCCAGCGGTATTTGGGCCGTTTCCGGGGACAGAAGTCCGGCGTTCTCAAAATAAAGCGAAACGGTCATCAGCAGCGGCCCGCCGGTGGTTTGCGGCAGAGGGGCCGCCGCCGGCGGGGGGACTAACGGCGGCGCCACGGTCTCGGCGTTCGCGGGAACCGCGGCGGACAGAAGCAGGAGGAACAGCAGTTTTTTCATTACGTCACTTTTTCTCGAATTCGATCAGGGCGTCATACAGAGCCTGCGCGGCCCGCTCGAAAAAACCGGGCGCGGCGGCGGCTCCGTCGGTTGCGGTTTCGATGGCGGCGGCCGGCATGTTGATGCCGTGAAATATATACAACGGCGCGGCGGCGGTAAAAACCCGGTTTTCCGGGTACATGGCCTGTAGCGCCGTTTTCAGTTTTTGGCTTAAGCGCCGGTTATTTTCGGCAAAATTCCGCGCGGTGGATCGCCATGACCGCGCCTGCGCATCAGCCGGATCGGGGCTGTAAATTCCCAGGCCGCGTATCGCCGCCGTTCCCGCCGGAACCGCGTGGATCGCCAGAAAGACATTCCCCCCCGCCTGATTGGCGGCGGCCGCTTTTTCGCGCTGGCGCGGCTCTTTGTCGGCGGCGGAAAGGATGATCACCGAAACGGCCTCCCCGTTCTCGCGCTCGACAAGCTCTTTCAGCGCGGCGGCGATCTTAAGGCAAAACTCTTTTTCCGCTCCCGCGTTGGGGCGTGCCATCCCTTCTTCCGGCTCGTGTCCGGCATCCAGCACGATCACGCGCGTGGCGGACAGCGGCGCGGCAAAAACCGCCTGCGGCAGGAGGAACAGCGCGGCAAAAATCCAAAAACGCATTTCGCCATTATAGCCTGCATTATTAACAGTCTCATAGTGTCGATACGGGGGGAAAACACAGAGACACCGAGGCACAGAGAACCAGCCTGTTTACACATTAAGAAACCCGTTCTGTAACTCCGTGTCTCTGTGGCTCTGTGGTTATATTCACCCTCAGGAATGCCGGAAGTGCCTCGGCGGAGAAACGCTTTTCGGTAAGGTATAATTCCAATGATGGATAACAGAAAGATACTGTTCCGCGCGGACGGGTCGAAAGAGATCGGCTTCGGGCACTTGGTGCGCTCCGCCGTGCTGGCCGCCGCCTACCGCGAAAAAGGGTTCGAGCCGCTGTTTGTCACCGCCCACGCCGACGAAGCGGTTGAAAATTTCTTCGCCTCCCGCGGTTTGCCGTTCGTAAAAACCCCCGTTCCCTCCGGCATCGATGCGGCGCAGATACATCTCGACATCATGCGTAAGTCCCGCGCGTGCGCCACCGTGCTGGATAGCTACGTGTTGGACGACGCCTTCCGCTACGCCCTGAAGGAGGGGGGGGCGTTTATCATGGCCGTGGATGACCTCTATACGCATCACTCCCGCGCCGACATCGTGATCAATCATAACCCTTCCGCCGTGGCCGCGCGCTATGTCGGGTTTGCGGGCCTGAAACTTATCGGTCCGCGGTATGCGCTCATCGATCCGCGGCTGGGCGCCGTCCGCGCAACAAAAAAACCGGAGCAGCCGTATCTTCTCGTCATGCTGGGGGGAACGGACAACCTCGATCAGATGGGGCGCGTGCTCATGGCGCTGGACAAGGTGGAGGGGGATTTTGCCATCACCGCCGTTGGGGGCGGCTATACCGGCACGGCGGCGGCGCTGAAGCTTCGGCGCCGCAACCGGCTTCTTTCGTTCACCAACGAGTTGCCGGAACTGATGGCCTCGTGCGATGCCGCCATCAGCGCGGGGGGCGTTACCTGCATGGAACTGGCGGCGCTGGGCAAACCGTTTTTGGTGCTGGTGACCGACCGGCGTCAAGCCGATAATGCCGCGGCCTACGAGGCGCGGGGTTGCGCCCGCCGCGCCGGCAACGCCTGGGAAATTTCCGATGGCGGCCTGGCCGCCGCCATCGCCTCGTTCATCGCGCACAAGGAGCAGTGGCCCGCGATGGGGGATGCCGGGCGGATGTTGGTGAACCCGCGCGGCGTGCACGAAGTGGTGGCTGCCACCTCCCTCGCCATGACCTCCTGCTGACGCCGGATATCAGTCACCGTTTTTTTTGTCATGCCGGACACCGATCCGGCACCCAGAAACATTATCAAAGCTCTCCTCGGTTGGCGCGTTGCGCCAATGGTCGACAGAGTGTCGACCCTACCCGGAAGACCGGTGGGTACATGCTCTCAGCATGTACATCGGCCCACGGGGCCGACCCCTGTTCGCCCGATTGACAGCTGTAAACCATTCGTTTACAGTCGGCATAAGGAGATTGTAAAATGCCTATAAAGAATCCGCCCCATCCCGGTGAAACCATAAGGGGACTTTGTTTAAAGCCGCTCAACCTTTCCGTCACGGAGGCGGCTCAAGCCCTGGGCGTTAGCCGTGTGTCCCTTTCCGAACTTTTGAACGGCAAAAACGGTATTTCCCCGGAAATGTCTTTTCGCCTGTCTAAAGCCTTTGGCTCTACGCCTGAATTTTGGCTCCGGCTTCAAATGGCCTATGACATAGCGCAGACGAAAAAAACGGCATCGAAGTTTAAGATAAAACGCCTTCACCGCACGGAAGTCCTTACATAAGGACGAACTCCCGCGCTGAATCGTCTATTCCGGTCCGCTGCCGGCGCGCGCCGCCGCCAGCAACAACAGCGAAGCGGCAAGCGGCAGCCACAAAAATGTGACGTGGCGCGGTTCGTAATGCAAAAGCGAAACCAGGGCGGCCGTGGCCACCGTGAAGGTGATCGTTAATGCCGTCATCGGCGGAACCGGTTGGCCCCTTTTCAGCGGGCCAAAGGCCGCGATGCCGGTGGCGCATAAAAGAAAAAGCCATCCCGCCCTGAACAGATAATCCAGGCCGAGGTAAAGCATTATCGGAACGGCGGCGGCAAGCGGCGTTTCTTTAAGCGCCGCCACGGCTCCGGCGGCCCTGACCCTCTCAAGCGTTTTCCAATATTCCGCTTCGGTCACGGTGATGGTGAAAAACTGTCCGGTGAAAACGCCACGGTAAAAAAAGCTCCCCAGGTTATGCAGAACCTTTTCCGCAAAAGCCGCCGGGCGCGCCGCGATGAGCGCAATGAATTCTTTTCTCATGGCGGCATCGGCGGCCGGCGAGTAGGGCGAGCCGAGGTTCCTCTGCGCCGCAAAGGCATGAACCCATGAATCGGCATTTACGACGCCCCACGGGTTATCAGGGTATTGTCCCAGCGAAACCAGCGCCAATCCGCCGCCGTGGGACGGCGTCAGCCGGGGGGTTCCCAGGATGGTATTGGCCCGGATGGCCCACGGGCTGATGCAGAGTAGCTGGGTAAGGATAACGGCGATGCCGAATTTTGCGCCGCGCGCCCGCATCCCCGCTTCCAAAGGAAAAGCGAGGGAAAGAAAAAGGGCCGGCCCCCAGATCCACGATTCCCCCCTCATGTTCACGGCCAGCCCGGCGGCGAATCCGCCGATGAGGAGAAATTTAAGCTGTGGCCTGCGCACATAACCGGCGAACGAGCAGATGAACAGAAGCAACATGGCGCCGGTAACGGCATTGGGCCATTTGACGGAGCAGAGGGCGATAAAGGGAAATACCGCCGCAAGGTGGAAAAAGCGGGGCTGAAGGGAAAGCGTGGCATAAAGATATGCGATGGCGGCAAAACATAAAACCCCCTGGGCCGCCAGAACGAGCGCCGGCGAAAAACCGCAGATCAAAACAAATACCGGGTATCCCCACATCGGGTAAAACGCCGGCTCGCCATAAAGCGAGAATGTGCCGGTTTCCCGGAGGTTTCTGGCGGATTCGATGAACACGCCGTTGTATACGTCCTGCTCGGCTTCATGGCGGTAATCAAGAAGGAATACCGCGGCTATCTCAAGGAGAACCAGCCCCCAAAACACCGGATCCCTTTTCAAGCCCATCGTTCCCCCCGGCGGGTGTGCGCGCCGCATCCCGCTGCCCGAAGTTTATGCCCTCCGGCAAAAGCAGTCAACCACGCGCCTTTCCCTCATGCGGGGGGCGAATGATACATGCATTAACAATATGTGGTGGCCTCTGCCGCCCTCGCGATTGCCTCCTGCTGAGGCGGATTATTTATTTGGTTAATATCGTTTACCGAAAAACAATTTTTACGGTATGGGAATAAAGGATTATGAATAAGAGAAAAGACTTATTGGGTCAGGCCAAACCCCAAGATATCCTGATTTTACTTACGAGGATTCCACAACGGGAATTACATTGTACATAGAGCATTTGGGGATGCTGCACGATCCCGATTACAAAGCTAAGTGGGGGCGAAAACTGGAATGGTATAGAAGCAATGGTATTCTGCCATGTGAGGACAGAGGAGGTGAGAACGATTTTTTATTGATTACCACAGAGGGAAATGGGTCTATTGATGCACTGGCTATTGAAAGAAAAATTCGAAGCATACTTCACTCTTAAAAGGGTGTTCATTAAACTTTGCGCGAGTGTTTCTAGTTCAGTTGAAGGCAAAGGATTATTAGGCTAGAATATTCTACTTATGAATAATGTTATTTCCCCATTTATTCATGTTCGCGAAATGAACGACTCTGTCATTCTGTTTCATAGTTTAGATGTAAAAACATTTTCAGTTCCTCGTGATTTATGGGAGAGGCTTCGCGAGGCTAACTATGCTCCTAGCGATTCAATCAGCCAAAGCGCAATTGATGCTCTTATTGATAGGGGAGTGTTAGTGGATAAATCTTTTAATAGGAGCCGGTATTTAGATTCAAAAAAAAAATCAATCCAGAAACGTCCACAATACAAATATCTTTACTTGATAAGCGAGACATCATGCAACTTCAGCTGCAAATACTGCGTATATGATGGCGAGATTAAAAGAAGTTCCGCTGGTGGTGCAAGGAGAATGTCTGATGAAGTTGCCAAGAAAGCTGTGTTACAGTTTGACGAGGTCTCAAACGCAGATAGAGTTCAAGGCAGATACATCGTTTACTATGGTGGTGAGCCGCTCCTTAATTTTCCATTAATAAAGACAATGTGCGATTTTGTAGAATCCGAACGACTAAATTTTAAAACCACAATAATGACTAACGGCTCCTTAATTAATGAGGATATGATTGAGACGTTTGATAAGTACCGCGTTCACCTGGCGTTTTCAATTGATGGCAATCAAATTCATCACGATGGCATGCGGGTAGATAATTCACTAAATCCCACATTCAATAAGGTCGTTTCTAATTTTAAGAGAATATCTAGCCTGGGCATTCCAGTCAGCGTGTCTTGCACTTTGCATGCCAATAATTACCGCGAACTTCCATATATCATAGATTATTTTCATAATGAGTTGAATGTGCGGAATCTTGGATTTAATATTGTTCATGGAAAGCACGGGAAAGAACTATATGTAGAGGATGTTACACAATGCATCGTTAAATGTTTTCATAAATTGATTGAATATAAAATGTACGAAGGTCGTTTGATGGAAAGGGTGAAAAGCTTTGCCAATAGTTCCTTTTTTTTAAGAAATTGCGCTTCTTATGGGCGCAAATATGTAGTTGATCCTGATGGGAGGGTTGGTCCTTGCCATGCTTTTGCCGGAGATTCCAATTGCTTCGACAATAATGTTGACCAATCGGCACAAGAAATACTTAACAGTACGACATTGGCAGCGTGGAATTATCGGAGCGTCTTGGATGTCGAGGAATGCTTAAGTTGCCCTGCCATTGGCTTGTGCGGCGGAGGGTGCGCTTATAACTCCTTTCGGGAATCGGGAACTATATTTGCGAAAGACTCAGGAATATGTAAGTATGCTAATACTATTTTGGAATGGCTGCTTCAGGAGGCCAGAGAGAATATTTTCAAGGAGGTAATTGGTGGTGATTCTCGATGAACTTACAAGACGTCGCGCAATGGGCTATTTTTTCAAAGCATCTAAAAAAAAACAGACCCCCATTGATAAACCTCCAGGTAAGTATGGGCCAACAGACGACTGCGGGCCAACAGACGACTGCGGGCCAACAGACGACTGCGGGCCAACAGACGACTGCGGGCCAACAGACGACTAAGTAAATAATTCTGATTAAGGAAATAAGCTAAATAGTACGTTATTTTGTTGGTTGCCGAGGCTGGGGAGGGGGTAGACCGTGACAGAGCTTCTGAGGAGGATAGATAACAGGTGCGCGCCGGACGCAGATGACTCTAGGTACTTCGTCATCTTTTGTGCCAGGAAGTCCACCGGCACTACTGAACAACCTGGCCACGCATTTGCAGTCTGGGGTAAAGAAGATGCAAATATAGGAATGAGTTCCCAAATTGCTTTCGGATTTTATCCCAAAAATGATAAATCCGCAGAAGTAGTCCTTGGCTTAGATGTGCCAGGTAAAATTCTCGATGAAGCAACCAAGAAGGATGCCTCACCATTTCTCACTGCTCGCATAATCGTCCAGGTTAATAAGGCATTATTTGACGCTTCAAAAAGCCAAATTCTGAATTGGCAAACCAATAACTACAACTTATATTCAGAGAATTGTATTAGTTTTGCTCGTGCTGTTGCCTCTGACGTTGGACTTTTAGGAATTCCAGCTGATGTGGCCCAGTTGCCCGCAGATTATTTTACATTGCTTATTAATAGTGCTGAGGCTACCTATGGGGGAGGGTGGCAGAGCGATGACCCTGCTCACAGGTTTGCACTAAATATTAATGGGCCAAACGTTGACTGGGCAGAAACTTCGAATGGTGGAGTGCTTGTTAAGCATATCCAATCAAGCCTGAGTTCGTCAGTACAGGTTGTCAGGGTTGAAAGGCCGAATACTGATGAAGTATTGCGGTTTCTTGGATTTTCCAATCCAGTTCTGCGCGCAGAAATACTTGCAAAACACCCCGATCCGTCGTTTCTCTCGGTGCGCCGAACTATTGATTCCTGCACTGATAATGTCCTATACTGCCCCCAAGGGGGTAACATATGCGGCCTTTGGGAAATCCTGGAGAATTGGAACGGCGTCGTCT
>JAHFEJ010000092.1 GCA_023248535.1 Nitrospinales bacterium
CCGTCTGATTCTTCATCTTGCGGCCAATCCCGCCAAGGTGTGCACTACCAGCGAAATTGCCAAGGCGCAGGACATACCGTCCGCTTTCCTTAAGAAAATAATTCAGGACTTGCGGCCATCGGGCCTCATCATCTCGGCCAAAGGGCAAAAAGGGGGAATCCTGCTGAACGTTCCCCCGGAAACCATCACGGTCAGCGATGTCATACAGGCGGTTGAAGGCCCCCTATTCCTGAATGTTTGCCTTGTGAAAAAGGGGGCCTGTGCCCGCGACGAGCTATGCCCGGTGCATGAAATGTGGAGAAAGTGCCAGGAAGCGGTGAACGGCATCTGGATGGAACACAACTTCAAGGAAATGACTGAAAGGGGCACGCGGCTGTCCGAAGCATATTACATGGAAAAGCTGAAAAAGGCCGGTACGGCGAACGACGCGCGGAGACCGGAAAAAAAGTTAAAAGTCCGCATGGCGGGTAACAGTTAACTCCGCCTTTTCCAAATTTTCAGGAAATCCATGGGATTCAACCTGTCCCCCGACACCGTCATTTGTCCGGCCGTCCCCCCTCTGCTTTTTATTCCTTTACAGAATCGGGGTATCCATGATACATTTTTGGGCTGAAATAAAAAAGTTTAACAAAGTAAGGGTAAGAGAAACAGGACTATGCCATTAGCAAAAGAAAAGAAGACCCAGATCATCGAAACATACAAGAAGAGCGAGAAAGACTGTGGATCGCCCGAAGTGCAGGTGGCGCTGTTGAGTGCGCAGATCAGCACCCTCACCAAGCACTTTGAGACACATAAAAAAGATAACCACTCCCGGCGATCCCTGCTGCGCATGGTGAATCACCGCCGCAGATTGCTTGAATACCTCAAGCGGGTTGAAGTCAGCCGCTACAAAACCATCATCGAATCGTTGGGTCTGCGCAAATAGGCGCGGATCCTTCGTTTTTCCGGCCGACTAGCCATGAATCGGGTTGTTCCATGTGCAGTACAGCGGCCGAACCTGCCATCGTGGCTTTTCGTAACACTGAGGAGAATCTGAAATCATGGCTGCTACCAGAATAGAAGTTGAAATCGGCGGAAAAACCATCGCCATCGAATCCGGCGAAATCGCCCGGCAGGCCGGCGGATCCGTGATGATCTATTGCGGCGAGACCATCGTCTTCGGCGCCGCCACCTCCGCCGCGTCCCCCAAGGAAGGGCAGGACTGGTTCCCCCTCAGCATGGACTACCGCGAAAAATTCTACGCTTCGGGCAAAATCCCGGGGAGCTTCCACCGCCGCGAAGCCCGGCCGTCCGAACGTGAAATCCTCACGTCGCGCCTTGCCGACCGCCCCATCCGCCCGCTTTTCCCGGACGGTTTCATGAACGATACGCAGGTATTCACCTACGCCCTTTCCTACGACGCCATAAACGAACCCGACGTGTTGTCGGTCATCGCCTCCTCCGCCGCCCTGCAAGTCTCCAACATTCCGTATCACGGACCGGTAGGCGCCGTGCGGATGGGCTACATCGACGGCAAGCTGGTGGTGAACCCCACCGCCGAAGAACGCAAAAAAAGCCAGATGGACATCGTGATCGCCGGCACCGACGATTCGATCACCATGGTCGAAGGGGAATGCAAGGAAATATCCGAAGAACTCCTGATCGAAGCGCTTGAAGTGGCGCATGCCGCCATCCACAAGCTCTGCGCGGCGCAAAAAGAACTGGCCGCCAAGGCGGGCCGCCCGAAGATGGATTTCACCCCGGCCAACCGCGATACCGAATGGCACGGGAAGATCCGCGCCCACCACGACGACATCAAGAAGGCCATCTGCATAAAAGACAAGCATGCCCGCATCGAAGCCATGGCGGCCGTTAAAAAAACGCTTATGGACACCTACATCACCGCCGAGAACAAGGCGACAACCGGCAAGATCATCAAGGGAGCTTACGACGACGTTGAACAGCAGGTGCTGCGCGAAATGATATTGAACGAAGGAGTGCGCGCAGACGGCCGCACCCTTACCGAGGTCCGCCCGATCACCATACGCACCGGCCTTCTGCCGCGCGCCCACGGCTCGGCGCTCTTCACCCGCGGCGAAACGCAGGTGGTCGTCGCCGTCACGCTCGGCACCGGCCAGGATGAGCAGCTCATCGACAACATCGAGGGCAAATCCAACAAGAACTACATGTACCACTACAATTTCCCCCCCTTCTCGGTTGGCGAAACAAAAGGCGCACCCGGACCGGGCCGCCGCGAAATCGGCCACGGCGCATTGGCGGAACGCGCGCTTCTCTGGACGCTGCCGGACGCGAAAGAATTCCCCTACACGCTGCGCATCGTCTCCGAGGTGATGGAATCCAACGGCTCCTCCTCGATGGCGTCCGTCTGCGGCGGCACGCTGGCGCTTATGGACGCGGGCGTGAAGATCAAGGCCCCGGTCGCCGGCGTAGCGATGGGCCTCGTGGCTGAAAAGGACAAATTCGCCATCCTCACCGACATTCTCGGCATTGAAGACGCGCTGGGCGACATGGACTTCAAGGTGGCCGGTTCCCGCAAGGGGATCACCGCCATCCAGATGGACATCAAGTTGACCGGCATCAAGATCGAGATCATGAAGCAGGCACTGATGCAGGCCCTCAAAGGCCGCCTCCACATCCTGGACCAGATGCAGATCGCCATGCCGAATGTCGCCCCGGACATCTCGAAGTACGCGCCGCGCATGATCATCATGAAGGTGCCGAACGACATGATCGGCGCCATCATCGGACCGGGCGGGAAAAACATCCGCGCCATCACCGAAGCGACCAAAACCCAGATCGACATCGAAGACGACGGCAGCGTGAAGATTTTCGCCGCCAACAGCGTCGACGCCGAAAAGGCCAAGTCGTTCATCGAGACCATCATCGAGCCGGCCACCATCGGCAAGCTCTACTTCGGCAAGATCACCCGCATCGTCGATTTCGGCGCATTCGTGGAGATCGCCCCCGGAACGGAAGGGCTGGTGCACATCTCCCATATATCCGATAAACGGATCAACCACGTTTCCGACGTGATGAGCGAAGGCGAGCAGATTTGGGTAAAAGTGATCGATGTCGATCAGCGCACCCGGAAAATCCGCCTGAGCCACAAGGAAGCGGTGGCCGACCGCGGCGAGCAGCCGAAGAAATAAACCCGCAACCGGCTTACCGGCCCCGCCCTCTCCGGGCGGGGCTTTTTTTATCCACCCCGCCCTGTTGAAATGTACCGCTCATTGCCGTATGGTGGAGCGAGATCAGGAGAATATCCAAAGATGAACGCACCATCCGCCCCTCGATCGAAAAGCGGGCCGTAACATGCGAAGGGAAGCTTTCGAAAACCTTGTTGCCGAGGCCGTGGCGGCTTTGCCGCGGCGCATGCGTGATGCGATGAAAAACGTGGATATCGTGATTGAGCGGAGGCCCCGTCACAAAAATTCAGGCGAGGTCGGCATCAAACGGGGCGAGGTATTGCTGGGCCTTTACGAAGGGATTCCGTTAATCAACCGGGATTCCGGCTATTCCGGCGCGTTGCCGGACAAGATCACCATTTTTCAACGATCAATTGAAATGTTCGCTGATGGGGACCCGGAAAAAATGACGGAGCTGGTACGCGAAGTGGTGTGGCATGAAATCGGCCACCACTTTGGATTAAGCGATGCCGAGCTGCATGCCCTTGAGGATGAGCGGAAACACAAAAAACCATAATTAACCAACTCATCCTTATGGCCTATTTGGCCCCCCCCTTCAGCAACTGCAATTGAACCTTTCTCCCCTCTCATCCGTCTCAATATCATGAGGCGGATTAAACGAATAAACAGGATCATAGACCATAAAGAATGATACCCAATAATACTCACGACGCGGGATTTGATAATAACTTCAAGCTCCGGTTGCTTGAGGAACGCGATGCTGAAGATTTGTTTCACCTGCTCAAAAGCAATTATGACTATCTTAAAAAATGGGTGCCATTTCCGGAGGATTCGCTCCAACTATCCGATGCTCAAAAATACATAAATGATGGACGTAAGCAACACCTGACATATGCCGGCGTACCATTTGGAATATTCTTTCGATTCAAACTTATAGGATTCATCAGCTTCCGCAAGCCTGATTGGACTAACCGCACCATAGGTATCGGATATTGGATTGATTCCTCATACCAAGGCAGAGGGTATGTGACAAAGGCCTGCGAAATGCTTACCGACTTCGCCTTTAATGGTTTGAAAATGAACCGCGTGGAAATAGCATGCGCCACCGAAAACATAAAAAGCCAGGCGGTCGCCGAAAGGCTGGGCTTTTGCAGGGAAGGAATTATTCGTGAAGCGGAGTATGTGAACGGCCGCTATGTAAATCATGTGATTTATGGAATGCTTGCCAAAGAATGGGAAGCCCGCACTGACAGATCACCTCCTGTCAAATCCCAAGCGATTGAATAGAAGGCACTACCTGAAAATCACCTGCGTAAGGAAAAGAAAAATAACGTGGCATAAAAATGGGCGGTGATTTCAATTTCCGTGGTTATCAGCAAGGAGGCAATTTTGGATACACATACTGCTTAACCGATAGGCAATTCAAGAAGCACCGCCGTTCCAACACCGGCTTTTGATTCTATGTCGACCGTGCCGTTGTGGCTTTTCATGATGCTGCGCACGATTGAAAGCCCCAGTCCCGTCCCCTGCCTCTTGGTGGTGAAAAAGGGATCGAATACGAACTGGATGTTCTCGCCGCTGATGCCATCGCCATGATCCCGCACTTCTATCCGCGCGCGGTTGTTGGCGGCCCCGGCCAGTGACGTGGCGATTTCCACCACGCCCCCTTTTTTGGATGCCTGCACCGCGTTCAGGAAGACATTCAAAAGCGCCTGCTGGATTTTTACTTTGTCGATGGAAACCATCGGCATGTCCGCCGCGAAATCCTTTACCACTAAAATATCCATTTCCAGACACTGCGGCTCCACCATCGCCAAGGTATCATCAATGGTTTTATGGAGGTTCTGCCGTCCCGCTTTCAGCGGCATCGGTTTTGCGTAGTCGATAAATTCGGTTACTATTTTTTCCAGGTTGGCCACCCCCTCGTTGGCGATCTCAAAATGCGCCTGTTCATCGGGGCGCAGCTTGAGCTTTTTGCCCAGGATGGCGAGATTCATCTTGATGGATGAAAGCGGGTTGCGTATCTCGTGGGCGATACCGGTCGCCAGCCGCCCCAGCGACGCGAGCCGCTCCTCGTGCTTGAGCTTTTCCTGAAGCGCGTGGGTTTCGGTCACCTCGTGGATAATGCCCATGACGCCGATGATCTTGTTCCGGTGGTTGTGCAGCGGCGAGGAACTTACCACTACGCGGTGCAGTCCGCCCCGCTTGTCTTCAATGACCATTTCGAACTTCCGCTTGATGCCGAATTCGGATGGCTCGCTCATGCGGCTCCCCATCTGCTTCACCTTCAATATTTCCAGCATAGGCATTCCCAAAAGCTCGTCTTTATCGTACCCCCATTCGGTGATTTTTCCGTTGATGTAGGTGATACGCCCGTCGACATCGGCCGCCAAGATCAGGTCGCTGGCGTTATCCAGAAGGCGTTTATAAAAATGATGGTTCATCGCGGCTCCGGAAAAAGCATATTCCCGATAAACCGGCTGATGAATGACGGATGGTTCGCGAGGTTCATGTATGCCGCATGGGCGGGGATGGCCCTTGCCTCCATCCTCGCGTTCCGCGAGAGCAGCGCGATACGCGCCCCGATCCCGGCGGAATTCCTGATAAAGCGGACTTTCGCCCACGGGAAATCGGGGATCATCCCGATCATTTTCGCGTTTTCAATGTTGATCGATACGCCAAAGGTGCCGGACAGATATATGTTCTGGATATCCCCGGGACGTATCCCCGCCTCCTGTATGAGAAGGTCGATAGCCGTGCGGACCGCCGATTTCGCTTTCTGTATCTCCTCGATATCCTTTGCCGAAACGGTGATGGGCTTGAAGATGGCGGTCTTCTGTTTGGGGACGACGATATAGTGGCCGTTCTTGATGTTCGGGTTTTCCGATTCATTCAGGAACTTGCCGCGGCCGTTGATCAACCCATGGCGCACGAATTCCGAGAGAATATCGATAACGGCGGAGCCGCATAATCCCAGCGGCACCGAACCGCCGATGGTTTTGAAAACGAACTCGCCGTGGCCGTTCAGCTTCATCGAGCTGATGATCCCGTTTCTCACCATGTGCCCGTGCGTCAGGCTGGGGCCCTCGAACGCCGGCCCCGCGGCAACGGATGTGCAAAACAGTTTGGCTTTGTTCCCCACCACCACTTCGCCATTCGTGCCGATGTCCACAAAAAGTGAAATCTCGTCCTTTTTGTGCATCGCGGTGGCGATCACGCCGGCAACGGCGTCCGCTCCCACAAAGCCGCCGAAACTGGGCAACATCTCGACCCTGCATTTGGGATTGACCGAAAAACCGGCGGGGGGATGGAAATCCCCGGCGGTCATTGAAATCCATCCCGTCACCGTGGGAATAAAGGGGGACTGGGTGAGGAGTTCCGGACTCAAGCCGAGCAGCAGATGGATGATCACGGGATTCCCGGCGATGGTCATATCGTAAATTTGGGTGTTGGAAAGCGAGTGGCTGTGGTGAAAAGTGGAAATGAGGTAATTGATCCCTTCGATGAGGCTTCGTTGCATCGGGCCGATCAATGAGGGGTCGTTGATCACGCTGGTGCTTCTGGTGATGATGTCCTGCCCCCACCGGTTTTGCGTATTCTCGGTGGAGCCGACACATACCAATTTTCCGTCGCGCAGGTCATGCACATATCCGGAGATCGTGGTGGTGCCTATATCCACCGCGAGGCCGTATATTTTATCCGAAACGGAAAAATCCAGAATTTCCTTCCGGTTCCCGTCCAGCACGGCGTACAGGTTTTTTTTCCCGTCCTGCGCAAGCGCCGCGAACCGGCCCATGACATCGGGGCCGATTGCGTAACCGGGAAAACGCCGGCGCAGCCATTCTTCGCAGGATAAAGGCCCGGACAGCAACCGTAGGGACACTTCGCCCATCGGTTCGGCCACGATTGAGGGGGAAAATCCGTATGCCGAAATCTCGTCTTCGATGGACGGCTTTATAAACAATTCCGCGGCGGCGACTGAATTGGAAAGTATCCTGCTGAAATAAGGGATGTATATTTCCATCTCCTCGTCGACCCGGATATGGCATGCCAGGCGTTCATCCGGCGTGCCGCTCCGGCTTTGGAGCTGGATGTATTCCGGCCCCGTGGGGGAATTTGCCGAGCCCCGTTTCAGTTTGACCAGACATTTTCCGCATGAGCCGCTGCGGGTGCAATAGCTTGTGACCTGAACGCCGGAATTGTTTATGGCGTCAAGCAGCACCGATCCCGGCGGCACATATATTTTTTTCTTGTGTGGAAAAATTGAAACCGATTTCGCCCCTTTGAAATGGCTGTTAACCTTTTCGAAATACGCCTTTTCATCTTCCGCCGCGCGTACGAGCGCCTTGATGTTTTCGGCGACCGCGTACAATGGTATCTCGCAACCGCTTCCGAGAATAAAGCGCTCCCGCACCCGCGCGGCTTTAAACAGCCTCCCCGCCTCCGCATAGATGGTATCCGCATCCGATTCAAGAAAGAGGAGCGGCTTCACGTTTCCGTTTATCGCCGTGATACCCGAATACTCCATCGCCGTTTCGATCGGCACGACGTAATCAACCGTGGTGATGTCCGCCCCGGTATAGCTGATGATCGCGGTGTTGTTCTGTAACGGCCCCGCGACGGAGTACCAGGTGAATATTCCGGGAAATTCCTGTTTCAGGCGCGCGAAGATGGAGTGAATGGCGCCTTCCGTGAATTCCCGGTACACCTTCGCGGGCAGAACCGAGGGGGACGATGCGGGATCCGACATTATCACGATATCCGCCCCTTCGGCGGCTAGGGCGCGCATCCAGGTGAAACAGACCTCGCCGCAATAATCCAGGATTCCGCGGAAGCGGGCGGGTTCATCCACGATCATATAAAGCATTTTTTCAATATCCATGATGCGCGAGGCTATTGTCATGGGGCCGCTCGCGCCCGCCACAACCGGAATGCGCCCTGCCGCTTTCTTTTTCAGGATACGCACCGCATTCAGCATTTCCGGCATCCGTCCGCTTTTGCGGGGATCGGGGATGGAGAGTTTTTTCAAATCCGCCGGGTTTTTAAGCGCCGGTTCTTTCACATAGGGGTAATTGTCGTCCGGATAAGCAATCCCGCATCCGACCGCCTCGGGCTCGACGCAGAGGTCCGCAACGGCAAAAACGGCGTCGTAACCGATCATTTTCTGGGCTTCGATCTGGCACCGCGCCAGCACGGCGCCGGAACTGACATAGTTTCGCGGAGTCTCGCCGGTGAGGGTGGCTGTCACCCCGAACATTTCGGGAATAACCGGGGGACGGTCGGTCTCCAGAAATTTCAATAGGGAAAAAACACGTTCCTTGGAATTCATGGTTGCCCCGTGTTTACGTTGCGTCTCAGGTTATTTTACAAAGATAATCAAGTCCGTCAAAAGCGTCGTAAGCAAGGTAATCCAGCCGCAATGCCTCCTTGGTGCTCTGCTGAACGGCGGATCCGCCGCCGATGACCTTTACATGCTCCAACCCTTGTGCGGCCAACGCCGGCTTTATCAATTTAATTTTGGGAAGGCAGACGCTCATGAGGCTGGAAACCCCCACGAAGTCGGCATTTTCTTTGCGCGCGGCGACCACAAAATTCTCAACGGGGACGTCTTTTCCCAGATTGACGACCTTGAGGTTGTTAAAACGGCAGAGCGTGGCCATCACATGCTTGCCCAGATCGTGCACATCCCCCTGGATGGTGCCGATGACGATTGTTTTCCACGGAGGTGGCCCGGCGGCGCGCTCATGCTCCCCGGCCGAAGCGTCCAATTGATGTTTTAATTGTATCGCGACGCATTCATCCACCACCTCGGTCATCGCCCGGCAGGCAAGCAGTACGTCTAAAAGCTGGAAGTTTTCCACCGTGCACTTGTTGCGCAGGATGGCGACCCCCTTGGCGACGGCATCCACCACCTGCTCCACCGAATACGAGTCGGCGAGGAGTTTTTCGGCGCACAGCACCGCCTCCCTGTTCTCGCCATGCTGAACCAGAAGGGCAAGATCCATCAATGGATCCATCGTTACTCCCTCCCCCGCGGCATCAATCGTCCCGGAGATACTGATGCAGGGCGGCTATCTTGTATTTTTTTATTTTTCTGTCAAGGCGCGGGCGGGTGATCCCCAGTATCCGGCACGTTTCGCCTTTATGCCATTT
>JAHFEJ010000093.1 GCA_023248535.1 Nitrospinales bacterium
TAATGCGCAAACTACTGCACATAACCTACGGCATCCTTAAAAACAAGACCGCCTTTAACCCGGTTTTACATCAAAAAACAGCTTGACGAGAAAGACCGTATCTAAGAGCCTGTACCTACCCGGCAGGATATTATTGGCTGCGGAATCCGTATTTAAACGGCAGCCGTATTCTGGTATGGTAAGGGGCTATGAAAAACCGGATTAGCGGCAACGAACTGCGGAAACTGTTCATCGATTACTTCGTCTCGAAACAGCACCGGCTGGTGCGCAGCTCGAACCTCGTGCCGTCGGCCGACCCGACGCTGCTGTTCACCAACTCCGGCATGGTGCAGTTCAAGGATCTGTTCATCGGCAAGGAGACGCGCGACTACCGCCGCGCCGTGACCTCGCAAAAATGCCTGCGCGTTTCCGGCAAGCATAACGACCTCGAAGAGGTCGGCCGCACCCGCCGCCACAACACCTTCTTCGAAATGCTGGGAAACTTTTCCTTCGGCGATTATTTCAAGGAAGACGCCATCGCGTTTGCGTGGGAATTCTTCACCGTGGTTTTGAAGCTGCCGAAAGAAAAGCTCTGGATCACCGTGTACGAAAAGGATGACGAATCCGCGAAAATCTGGCAGAAGATCGCAGGCGTGCCGCAGGACCGCATCATCGCGCTGGGGGAGAAAGACAACTTCTGGAGCATGGGGCCCACCGGCCCGTGCGGCCCCTGCACCGAAATACACATCGATAACGGCCCCGCCAAAGGGTGCGGCCGCCCCGAGTGCAACGTGGCCTGCCACTGCGACCGGTACGAGGAGATATGGAACCTCGTTTTCATGCAGTACGACCGCGCAGCCGACGGCAGCATGACGCCGCTGAAAAAACCCTGCATCGACACCGGCATGGGGCTGGAGCGGCTGGCCTCGGTTATGCAGGACGTTGATTCCAATTTCGATACCGACCTCATCCGCCCCATCATCGCCCGCGCCGAAGAGGTGCTGGGCAAGCAGTACGGCCTCAACCGCGAGAGCGACATTTCGTTCCGCGTCATCGGCGATCACACGCGCGCCGCCGCGTTCCTCATCACCGAAGGCATCCTGCCCAGCAACGACGACCGCGGCTATGTGCTGCGCCGCCTGATGCGCCGCGCCATGCGCCACGGCAAAATGCTGGGCGCGTCCGAGCCGTTCCTCTATCAGGTCATCGGCTCGGTGATAGACAACTTCAGGGAAACCTATCCCGAACTGCGCGAAGCGGAAGGGACGATGGCGAAGATCATCAAGAGCGAAGAGGAGCGGTTTGGGCGGACGCTGGAGGCCGGCCTGAAGATACTCCACGACATCATCGCCGCCGCCCATGCGAAAAAAAGCGCGTTCGTCGACGGCAAGGAGATATTCAAACTGTACGATACGTACGGATTTCCGCTGGACTTGGCGGGGGACGTGATACACGACTCCGGCCTCGGGTTCAACAAGGCGGAGTTTGACGCCGAACTGGGGAGCCAGCGCGAGCAGGCCCGCAAAGGGGCCAAGCATACCGCCGCCGAAACGCCAGCCAAATACAAAGGACTCGAAAACGAAAAAACCGTTTTCACCGGTTACGCCACTGCGGAGGAAGACGCCGCCGTGAAGGTGTTGATCAAAGGGGACGCCCGCGCCGAGCGTCTGGCGAAAGGGGACAAAGGGGAGATCATCCTCGACAAGAGTCCGTTCTATGCGGAGTCCGGCGGCCAGATGGGGGATCACGGCATCATTGAAGCCGACAGCGGCATGGCGCGCGTGATCGATACCCGGAAGGCGCTCGACATGACCGTGCACGTGGTGGAGGTGATGGATGGCGAATTCAAGAACGGCCAGCGCGTCCACGCCAGGTTGCTCGGCGACGAGCGGGCCGCCACCCGGCGGAATCACACCGCCACGCATATGCTGCAGGCCGCCCTGCGGCAGGTGCTGGGCGAGCACGTCAAGCAGGCCGGCTCGGCGGTGAACCACGAACGGCTGCGGTTCGACTTCTCGCACTACACCGCCACCACGCAGGAAGAAGTGCGCGAGGTGGAAAATATCGTGAACCGGATGATACGGGAAGACCTGCCGGTCACCACCGTGGAGATGGATGTGGAAAAGGCGATGGACGGCGGCGCGACCGCGCTGTTCGGCGAAAAATACGGCGCATCGGTGCGCGTGGTTGAGATGCCGGGTTTTTCAAAAGAGCTGTGCGGCGGCACCCACGCTACAAGCACGGGACAGATCGGCGTTTTCAAGATCATCGCCGAGTCAGGCGTCGCCGCCGGCATCCGCCGCATCGAGGCGGTCACCGGCGAAAGGGCGCTTGAGTATTTCACCGAAATGGAAGCGAAGCTGAAAGAAGTGTCCGGCATGGTGAAGTGCCGCCCGGAAGACGCGCCCGACCGGGTGCAGAAGCTTCTCGACAAGGGCAAGGAACTGGAAAAGACCATCAAAAAGCTGCAAAACGAAAAAGCGCGCGGCGGCGCCGGGGGCGAAGCGGCGGGGGAAGAGCGCGAGGTTAAAGGGGTCAAGGTTCGGTTCCGCAATTTCGGCGAGATGGACGGCGGTTCGCTGCGCGAACTGGTGGACGAAATGAAAGTGAAGATCGGCTCCGGCGTTATCGCCGCAGGCTGCGTGAACGGCGGCAAGGCGGCGATATGCATCGGCGTCACCAAGGATTTGGTGGGCAGGCTGCAGGCCGGGGCCATCGTGAAAGAGGCGGCCGCCATCACCGGCGGCGGCGGCGGGGGACGGCCCGACATGGCGCAGGCGGGCGGCCCGGACGGAAACAAGCTGGATGACGCGCTGAACGCGGTCTTCGGCATCGTGGAAAAAATGCTCGGCTAAAATGGAATGCCTCATCGTCTTCGCCAAGGCTCCGTTGGCGGGGGAAGTAAAGACGAGGCTTGCCGCCACCGTGCCGCTTTCCCTTCAAGACACCTGTGCGCTTTATGAAGCATTTCTCAACGATGTTCTGCAATGCGCCGCCAACAGCCGCGCCGACAAAATTTTTCTGAATTACACACCCGCTTCCGCCGGGCGGCAGATGGCCGATATCGCGCAAAAATATTTTGGCGCGGGCCGGCTGATAATGCTGCCGCAGGGGGAAGGGACGTTTGCCGGCCGCATTGCCGCCTCCTTCGCCACGGCGGAAAAGATGGGAGCCACCCGGCTGGTGATGATCGGCAGCGACAGCCCGCAGCTGCAAAGCCGCATACTGGATGCGGCGTTCGCGGCCTTGCGGGAAAGCGGCGCGGCGCTCGGCCCCTCCGGCGAAGGGGGGTTGTATCTCATCGGGCTGCCCGCGGGCATCCGGCCCGATTGGGAAAGGGTGTTTGGCGATGGCGCGGAACTGGTGAACCTTTGCCGCGAAATTGTGCGTCTTGGCGGCACGGTGAATCTGCTGGAAGAAGTTGCCGACGTGGATGTGGCCGCCGATCTGGTCACGGTTGCGGCGCTGATCGAAACGATGGCGCTGGCCGGCGGGCGGGGCGAGTTTCCCCGCTGCACGGCGGACGGGCTGAAACGGTTGAAATTGACGATTGGCCGTAATGGCGGAACCCGTGATAAAGTTTTAAGGAACGATGGCTAAAAAGGCGGTGGTTCTCCTTTCCGGCGGCGCGGACAGCGCCACGGCTCTGGCCTGCGCCCGGCGCGACGGCTTTGACCCGTGCGCGCTCACCATCGATTACGGGCAGCGGCACCGCGCCGAATTGGCGATGGCCGAAAAGCAGGCGGCCCACTTCGACGCCAAACACCTGCTGTTGTTCGCCGATCTGCGCCCCATCGGCGGCTCGGCCCTCACCGCCGATATCGATGTGCCGGAGGGGCGTTCGGTGTCGGAGATGGCGCACGGCATACCGGTCACGTATGTTCCGGCGCGCAACACCATCTTTCTATCGCTGGCGCTCGGCTGGGCGGAATCGCTGGGGGCGGGGGATGTTTACATCGGCGTGAACGCGCTGGACTACAGCGGCTATCCCGACTGCCGCCCGGAGTATATCGCCGCATTCGAGAAGATGGCGCGGCTTGCCACCAAGATGGGGGTGGAAGGGAAGCAGGCGATAAAGATCCATACGCCGCTTATCGGCATGACGAAAGCGGAGATATTCCGGTTGGGCGACAGCCTCGGCGTCGATTTCAGTTTGACGCACAGTTGCTACTCCCCCACGCAGGACGGCAAGGCATGCGGCCGGTGCGATAGCTGTCTGATCCGCCTCAAGGGGTTTAACGAGGCGGGCATCGAAGACCCGCTTCCTTATGCGGTGCGGAAATGATCGGCGTGCTGCTCACCAGCACCTGCTGGTATGAAGGGATCACAAAGGAAATATTCGGCGCGCGCGTGGAAGAGCTGGTGAACAGCATCATCGCCGTCAAACAGCACATCCGCGGGCCGTATGAGCTGATCATCGCCGATAACTCGCCGCCGGACAAAATACCAACGGAGAAGATATTGGGATTTTGCCCGGAGCGGACGCTGTTTTTGCGTTGCACGGTCAATCCTGGCAAGAACGCGGGGGAAGCAATGCTGGTGCGCGACGGGCTGCACCTTTCCCATGCGCGGGGGCACCGCTACTGCTTCAAGCTGACCGGGCGGTACTTCATCGACGGCGATTTTATGATCGACGATGGCGTTACCGCGCTGGAAGCAAGCGGGCGGAAGATGTTGGCGAAGCTTTTGGGCAGGCCGATGCGGGATTCAAAGGATGCCGCGGGGCACCCCCTGTTCGCGCTCAATGAGGGGAACGGCAACTACCTGATGGGGGTCGCCACGCAGTGCTTTATCACGGATCCGGCGTGGATCGTGCAAAGCGGCGCCTTTCAACGGGAATATCTCCACCGCGAAATACCGTGGGTGAACTACGAGCAGGCGTTTTGGCACTGCCTCGATCATTCGCGGATGCTTCACTGGCCGCAGCTTCCGATCAGCGGGTTTGTGGGGAACCGCGAGATGAATATCCCGATCCAGCTGCTTTTGCAGGCCGCGGGGAACGCGCAGTTCGACCGGTTCGCCACGCCGGCGGATATTCCGGCCGTGGACATTTCATCGCTGCTGAAGGGGTGAACCGTGCCAAAGCCGCCATGCCGGGTATGTAACAGGGCGGCGGCGGTTTTCTATCAGGACAGCCGCACGTTCTACCGCTGCGGCAACTGCTCGCTGGTTTTTACGAACGAGATCGCGCCACCAGCCGAGCAGGAAAAGCACTACCAAGCGCAATGGGGCAACCAGCAGGCCGAATTTTGGAAAGGGCAGGCGGAGGCCATTCTGCAGATCATCCGCCAGTATCACGAGCCGCGCCACATACTCGATTTCGGCGCGGGCAGCGGGGCGCTCACCGATGAATTGCGGAAGCGGGGGCTGGACTGCACGCCGCTGGAGCCGATGGTGCACGGATTTCTGAAAGATCAAAAGTACTTCAACAAATTCGACGTGATTGTGGGCGTGGAGGTCATCGAGCACCTGCCGAACCTCTGGGAAGAGTTGCGCGAGATGGAGAAAGTGCTGGCCCCCGGCGGCATCATGCTGTTCACCACGTTGTTGACCGAGGCGTTTATCAACGCGCCCGACGCCGCCGCGCGGTTCAAGGAGTGGTGGTACAAAGACGACCAGACGCACGTAACGTTCTTCAGCTACCGCTCGCTGGAAGTGCTGGGCGACATCGCCAATTACGATGTGGATGTCGTCGTCGACAAAGTGCTCGTCTTCAAGAAAAAGAGCGCGCACCTATTCGTAGCGTAGCGCCTCGGCGGGATCGAGGCGGCTGGCGTTCCACGCGGGGTAGACCGCCGAGAGGGCGCTGATGGTGAGCGCGCTGGCGGAGATGATCAGAAAGTCCATCGGGTCTATCGTCACCGCCAGCGTTTTCGCGTTGTAGATATCCGACGGGATCTTGATGAACTGGTATCTTTGCAGCGCGATGCACAGCCCGTAACCAAGGATGTTTCCCGCCACGGTTCCCATCAACCCGATCAGGAATCCTTCCATAAAAAAGATGCGCATGATCATCCGGCGGGTCGCCCCCATCGATTTCAGTATGGCGATGTCGCGTCCTTTTTCCATCACCACCATGATCATGGTGCTGACGATGTTGAACGCTGCCACAAAGACGATGAGCACGAGGATGATGAAAATGGCCGCCTTTTCCAGCTTGAGCGCGTAGAAGAGGTTCTGGTTCATCTCCATCCAGTCGCGCGCGTAATAGGGGACGCCAATGCTTTTTTCCAGTTGGCGGGCGATGTCGGCGGCGGCGTAGATGTCGTCCACCTTCACTTCCACGCCCGATGCGCGATCCGGCATGTTCATGAATTCCTGCGCGGCGGAAAGCGATACCACCACCATGCCGCTGTCGTACTGGAACATGCCGGAGTGGAACAGCCCCGCCACGCGGAATTTTTCGATCTTCGGCACCATCCCCATCGGCGTCATGCGTCCCTTGGGGCTGATGAGGCTTACCGTATCGCCCACTTGCACGCCGAGGGTGTGGGCCAGCGCGTCGCCCAGTATCACGCCATTCCGGGTGAACTCGCCATCCTGATACTGCGTGGTGAGGGCGGTTTTCATGTCGCCGCCGCGCATGTAGCGGCGCAGGTCGGTGACTTCGGCCTCGGCCGACGGGTCGACGCCGCGGAGCACCGCTCCCGCCGAGCGGGTTTCGGAAGAGACCAGCATTTCGCCGTAGATATACGGGGCGGCGGCCTTCACGTGGGGATTTTCTTTCACCTTTTTGACCACCGATTCGTGGTCTTTGATGTTGGACTCGAATGAGTTGAGGATGACGATGTGGGAATAAGTGCCGAGGATTTTATCGCGCAGCTCGTTTTGCATGCCGGTCATGACGGAGATGACCACGATGAGCGCCATCACCCCCACGGCGATGCCGCCGACGGATATCCAGGTGATGAGGGAGATAAAGGCCTGCCGCCGCTTCGCCTTGAGGTAGCGCAGGCTCATGAGAAGTTCAAACATCATATCGGGCAATCATACCCCAAGCGGGGGGCGGCGGGGAAATGTGGAGTGAATCCGCAAGGATGCTTGAATTCCATAGGCACATCATGAAGAAATGAAACACAGAGGCACGGGGGCACAGAGAACCCGGTTTAAAGGGTGGCATCGAGAGTTTTGCTTGGTAACTCTGTGTCTCTACGGCTCTGTGGTGATATCCATCTTTGGAAAATAGGGATGGGAAAAAAGCGGGCGCACCGTGGAAGATGCGCCCACCGCGGATTACTTGCGGATGGCGTTGCGGATTTTGAGGCGCAGCGCGTTGAGCCGGATGAAGCCGGTGGCGTCGGAATGCTGGTAGGTACCGCCCGCCTCGAAGGTGGCCACCTTTTCGGCGTAGAGCGAGTTCCTGCTCTTGCGCCCCATCACGGTGACGTTTCCCTTGTAGAGCTTCAACCGCACTTCGCCGTTGACCACGCTGGCCGCGTCGTCGAACAGGCGCTGGAGCATTTCGCGTTCGGGGCTGAACCAGAAGCCGAAGTAGATCATGCGCGCGTAGCGGGGCATCAGTTCGCGCCGGATGGCGCCGATCTCAGCATCCTGGGTGATGGCGGTCAGCGCCACCCGCGCTTCGTGCAGGATGGTGCCGCCGGGGGTTTCGTACACGCCGCGGCTCTTCATGCCGGTGACGCGGTTCTCCACCACGTCGGCGCGGCCGATACCGTTCTTGCCGCCGATGGCGTTGAGCTTGTCGATGATCTGGTAGGGCGTGTATTTCACGCCGTCGATGCTGACCGGATTACCGTTCTTAAAGCCGATCTCGATATAGGTCGGCTTGTTGGGGGCTTTTTCGGGGCTTACGGTAAGCAGGAACATATCCTCTTTATAGGGGTTCCACGGGTTTTCCAGTACGCCTCCTTCGTAGGAGATGTGGAAGAGGTTGCGGTCGCTGCTGTAGGGCTTCGATGCGGTGACCGGAACCGGGATTCCGTGTTTCTTGGCGTAGGCCAACAGCTCGGTGCGCGAGGCTAAGTTCCACTCGCGCCACGGGGCCACCACTTTCAGGTGCGGGGCAAGCGCGGCGTAGGTAAGCTCGAAGCGCACCTGGTCGTTCCCCTTGCCGGTCGCGCCGTGGGCGACCGCATCGGCCTTTTCCGCCAGGGCGATGCGGACCTGTTCCTTGGCGATGAGGGGGCGCGCGATGGAGGTGCCGAGGAGGTAGCGTTCTTCGTAGATGGCCCCGGCGCGCAGCATCGGGAAGATGAAGTCTTTGGCGAACTCTTCACGCAGGTCGCTGATGAGGCATTTCAGCGCGCCGGTCCGTTTGGCTTTGGCTGGAACGCCCCCCAACTCTTCTTTCTGGCCGATGTCGGCGGCGAACGCGACCACATCGTAGCCGCGCTCTTCCTTGAGCCATTTCAGGATGACGGAGGTATCCAACCCTCCGGAATAGGCGAGAACAACTTTTTCAGCCATCGGTCATGTATCTCCCACAAATAGTTTGAGCACCGCCTTTTGGGCGTGCAGTTTGAATTCAGCCTGGTCGAAAACCACCGATTGCGGGCCGTCGATCACGTCGGCGGCTATCTCTTCGCCCCGGTGGGCCGGCAGGCAGTGCATGACGATGCAGCCGGACGCGGCTTTTTTGAGCAAGGCGTTGTCGATGATGTATCCTGAAAAATCCTTGCGGCGTTTTTTCGTTTCGGCTTCCTGCCCCATGCTCACCCATACGTCGGTGTAGAGCGCGTCGGCGTTTTTAGCCGCTTCGGCCGGTTTGTCGGTCAGCGTCAGCGTGGCGCCGGTTTTTTTGGCGATCTCCAGCGCAGTCTTCCAGATGTCCTGCGCGGGGCGGTATTTTTTGGGGGCCGCCACCGCCACCGAAACGCCCAGCAGCGCGCCGCCCATTATGAGCGAGTGCGCCACGTTGTTGCCGTCGCCGATGTACGCCATGGTCATTTTCCTGAGCGTTTTCTTGTGGGCCAGAAGTGTTGCGTAGTCGGCGATGGCCTGGCAGGGGTGGTATTTGTCGGTCAGCGCGTTGATGACCGGAATGCTGGCGTACTGGGCCAGCACTTCCACATCATCCTGCGAGAAGGTGCGCACCACCAGCCCGTCGAGATAGCGGCTCATTACCTTTGCGGTGTCGTGCAGCGTTTCGCCGCGGGTGAGCTGTATCTCATCCGGGCGGAGGTTGACCACCTGTCCGCCGAGCTGGTACATGCCCGCTTCAAATGCGGTGCGGGTGCGGGTGGAGCTTTTGGTGAAGATCAGCCCGATGGTTTTTCCCGCCAGC
>JAHFEJ010000094.1 GCA_023248535.1 Nitrospinales bacterium
CAACACCCCCTTGAAAAACAAAGGGATACAAAAGAAAATCGGCTCCCTCGACTACCTGCGCACGCTCGCCGTCAGCCGCATCTTCCTCGACAACATCCCCAATATCCAATCCTCTTGGGTCACCCAAGGCGGAAAAGTGGCGCAAATGGCCTTATTTTTCGGTGCAAACGACATGGGGAGCACGATGATAGAAGAGAACGTGGTGAAGGCCGCGGGCGTTTCGTTCCGCCTTGGCGAAAAAGATATTCGCCGCCTCATCATTGATGCCGGCTTCATTCCGCGCCGCCGCGCGCAGGATTACGCGCTGCTCCCCGAACCGGCGGGGGTATAGCCCGATGTGGCGGTGGGCGCTGTTCACGGCCACGCTGCTCATTCTTGCTCCCGCCGTTTCACATGCGGAGAATCAATACATCCATCAGGGGCCCTTCGCCGTAAAAAAAATCATCGATGGCGACACGCTGGTGCTGGTCAACGGCGAACATGTCCGTCTCATCGGTATCGACGCGCCGGAGCTGCACCACCCGGAATTGCCGGTGCAGCGCTTTTCGCGCGAGGCGGCGGATTTTTTGCAAAAGATGCTGGATGGCCAAAACGTAACCCTGGAAATCATCCCCGGTGGCGAACGCGATACGTACAACCGGCTTCTGGCGTATGTTTACGCGGGAAAAACGATGCTCAACGAAGGGATGATACGCAACGGTTACGCATTCGCTTACGCGAAGCAGGAACATCCGCGGCTGATGCGATTTCTGCAACTGGAAAATGAAGCCCGCCATGCGCACCGCGGGCTGTGGGACTATTCCCCGCGCGACGGACGGCTGGCGAACATCATCGAACGCTACGGCAGCCTAAGCCCCGAAGGACGCGATCAATTCGACGCGGCGCTTGATGGATTAGCGGCCCACTATCCGCTAGAGCGGAAAACCGCTCCCCCCTCCCCAGCAACCGCTATTCCTTGGCGCGATGCGGAGAAGCACGAAGGGGAAACGGTAACGGTCGAGGGAACCATTGCCGCCACCCACAACAGCGGCACCGTCTGCTTTCTCAATTTCGACCGGAACTATAAACGAACCTTGACGCTGGTAATCTTTCAGAAAAGGTTTGCGGCCTTCCCTCCAAACCCGGAGCGTTACTACAAAGGAAAGAATGTGCGGGCAACCGGCGTTATTACCCGCCACGGAGGCCGCCCCGAATTAATTCTTGAGCGGCCGGAACAGATAACCATCATCAAATAACCTTGATTTTGGTAGTTCATACCAAGCGGATTCAATAAACATTCGTACGCAGGTATGATAAAATATCCAATAATAAAATCCCGTTATCTGCATGCTTGTGTAACACTTGATATTTTGCGGATATAGTCAACGAGGCCAGCGGCATTTTTATTGCACAAACCAGTGGTCGAATCCGCGAATAGGGTGAAATTGAAATCTGCGAAGCCGCAAGGGGAGCTTGTCCGGGCCTCCCGTGGATTGTAGAATAACGGTCGCAGTTCAGTAATCGCGGAGCCTGAGGAGTTAAAGGACTTTTCATAAAGGGCCTTGAATAATCTATGAAACGTATTTCGCATAAACCAGACGGCTTATCCACGATGAGCCGGACGGCGGCGGGGCGGGCTCATCAGAGGGATCTGCTGCGGCGGCTACGCGAGGCCGAGCGCGCCATGAACATCGCCGCGGTGCTGGCTTCGCCGGACGGAACGCTGGATCAGCGTTTGAACCTTTGCCTCGCCCTGGTGTTGCAGCAATTTGATGCCGAGCGTGGATCCATCATGTTGGTTGACCGCGAAACGCGCGAACTGGTGGTGCGCGCGTCGATACCCACCCGGGTGTTGGGCTACCGTCAGCCGCTGGACGGAGATTCCATCGCCGCCCGCGTTGTGCGGCGGGGGGAAGTCCTGAACTGTGAAACACTGGCCTTATGTGACGAGCAATCCCGCTTCTCCCATATGGATTACAAGAAAGAGGCATTCATCGCATATCCCATCGCCAGTAAAGACGGTGTGATGGGAGTGTTCAATATCACCGATAAAAAAAAGGGCAATTTTTCCGCCGCGGATGAAGCGGCTCTGGGCCGCTTTATCGACCGTATAGCGGTAACCATTGAAAACGCCGAATTGCACGAGCGGATTTTGCAAAACGAACAGCGGCTGACCGAAGCCAAAGAAACCTATCACCGGCTCATTGAATCGGCCCCCGACCCCATTGTCATTCACGCCAACGGCATCATCCTCTATGCCAACGATGCCTGCTTACGAACGATCGGCGTCCAACGCAAGGGGAACATCGTCGGCAAACAGCTGCGCGATTACCTGCACAACGATTCCTGGCCGACGCTGAATGAACGTCTCCGATCGATGGGTGACGGCACGGAATCGCTTACCCCGGTAGAATATAAACTGATCGGTTCAGGCGGCGTGACGCTGAATATCGAGGCCACGTCCTCGCTCGCCGTTTACAACGGGGGAAAGGCGATCCAGACAATCTTCCGCGATATTACCAGCCGCAAAGCCGAGGAAACCGAGTTGCGCCTCGCCAAGGAGGAAGCCGAACACGCCACCGCGCTGAAAGACACTTTCGTCTCCCTCGTCTCGCACGACCTCAAAACCCCGGCCGCCCTGATCCTCACCATGCTTCAGGTGACGCGGAAAAATGCCGATGGCGTCCTTGCGGAACGGGACCGTCTTATGCTCAAACGGGCACAGGAAAATGCCGAAGGGATGCAAAACATCATCGACCGGCTGCTCGACATCAACCTCCTGCAAACCGGGAAACTCGCCGCGCGTAAGCGGTTTTTCGAGCTGGCGGCGCTGGTGAATGAAGCCGTTTCCGCGTCCGCCCCCCAAGCGGTTGCCAAAGAAGTCAATATCTCCGTTGCCATACCGGCCGGCCGCCACATTTACGCCGATCATGAATTGATCTGGCAGGTGATGGAAAACCTCATTTCGAACGCCCTGAAATTCACCCTCCCCGGCGGCACGGTTACGGTGAGCGCCCCGGAAGACCGAAGCTATACCTTCGCCGTTTCCGACAACGGCACCGGCATCAACAAAGAGATGATCCCGATGCTGTTCAGGCCGGATGTGAAAACCACCACCCTCGGCACCGGCGGCGAGAAAGGAACCGGATTCGGCCTCCCTTTTTGCCATGAAGCCGTCGCCGCACACGAGGGAACAGTCACCGTTGAGTCGGAAACGGGCACGGGAACTACATTCCGGGTCACCCTGCCGGATACGCGCCCCACAGTGCTGGTGCTGAACGCCGGCGATGAAGACCGCTCCCTCATCCGGCAGTATCTCGACAAACTGGATGCGGTTGTCATAGAGGCGGCGGAGATGGGAACCGCGCAGACAAAAGCGGCGGCGGAAAACCCCCACCTCATTATCGTGGACATTAGTTTTGAAAACGGCAGCGGCGCCTCATTGCTTGAATCGCTGCGGAATGCCCCCATTACGCGGGAGATTCCGGTAATCGCGATCACTGCCGGCGCTTCCGCGGAAAAGCGGGAGAAGGCCTTTTCACTTGGAGCGAAAGACCTTCTTGCCAAACCGCTGCGGGAAACCGACTTCATCCACCGCATCAAGCGCCTCATTTATTTTTAACGTTCCCGCCGGGTGCACGCGCAAAGCCCTCTCCAATCTCCGGCTAAGGCGGATCACAATGCATGAAGAAACGTATCTAACTATGATTGACGGTATCTACGCCGCATATTCGACCCATCATTGTTTTCACCCATCAGGTGGGTTGGCGGCGGCTTGGTACCATAGGTTTCAACCTGTGGATTGCCGCGCCGGCGGCAATGCTATCTTGGCCCTTGCGGGCCAACAACAGAATGAATTCCGTTGTACCTGCGCTATAACCTTCCTTAGCCGGAGATTTGGGGCCCTTCCGCAGATGATTTTTCCCGCGGAAATCATTTATACTAGGTGCTTCTTTATAAGCGAGGGTTTTAGACATGATTAAAGGTTCCATCGTTGCGATAGTTACCCCGTTCGACGGCGGCAAGCCCGACAAGGCCCGCTTTGCCGAGTTGATCGAGTGGCATGTGCAATCCGGCACCCACGGCATCGTGCCGTGCGGCTCCACCGGCGAGGCCGCCACGCTCGATTACGAGGAACATATCCAGGTTATCGAGTGGGCGGTGAATGCCGCCAAGGGACGGATGAAGGTTATCGGCGGCACCGGCAGCAACGCCACCGCCGAGGCGATAGAGCTGTCCCGCCGGGCGAAGGATGCAGGGGCCGATGCGCTGCTGCTGGTCTCCCCCTATTACAACAAGCCAACGCAGGAAGGGATTTACCAGCACCAGATGGCGATAGCCGACGCGGTGCAGATACCGCAAATCCTCTACAACGTGCCGGGACGCACCAGCAGCTCCATTTTGCCCGAAACAGTGGCGCGGTTGGCGAAACACCCCAACATCATCGGCATCAAAGAGGCCAGCGGTTCCGTGGAGTTGTCTATCGATATTCTGGCGGTCTGCCCGAAGGAGTTCTTGTTGTACAGCGGCGACGATTTTATCAATTACCCGTTGCTGGCGATCGGCTCCACCGGCTCCATCTCGGTGACGGGAAACGTGCTGCCGGAAAAAATGGCCAAGATGCACAACCTGTTCTTTGAGGGAAAACTGAAGGAATCGCTCGCCCTGCACTACGAAATGCGGGAGATGAGCAAGGCGATGTTCATTGAAACGAACCCGGTGCCGGCGAAGACCGCCCTTGCCATGATGGGCAAGATCAAAGAGGGGGCGCGGCTCCCCCTTGTCGGCATGGCCCCGGCCACCCGGCAGAAGCTGGAAACCGCTTTAAAGTCCTACAAATTGATCTGAACGAAGGGGACGGCTTCAACCGTCCCCATTTTTCCGGAGCGCGCGATGGCCACCAAAAAAAAGATCGTCTGCCCCCACTGCCGGGGGGAAATAGAGATGTGGGCCAACCCGCTTCCCACCGTCGACATCATCATAGAAATGGCGGAGGAAAAGGGAATTATTCTCATCCACCGCCGTAACGAACCGCGCGCATGGGCGTTGCCGGGCGGTTTTGTGGATTATGGCGAAACGGTGGAACAGGCCGCCACGCGGGAAGCGATGGAAGAGACCGGCCTGGCGCTGAAGGGGCTGCAACAGTTCCGCGCCTACAGCGACCCGAAACGGGATGCGCGCGTCCACACCATCAGCGTGGTATTCACCGCCACGGGGGACGGCCTTCCCGCAGCGGCGGATGACGCCGACGGCATCGGCATATTCAACGAAGGATCGCTTCCGGCGGACATCGCTTTTGACCACCGGCAGATACTGGCGGATTACTTCGCCACCCGCCGCTGACAGATTGTTGAGGAATGCTCCAGCGGCGGAGTTAGACGCCCTGACCGCCGGCGCGGGGAACGCTGGGGCGCACGCGGCCGATCGGCGCGGGGGCCGGAACCGGGAGTTTCTTCGGCTGGCTTTCCGGCGCGGGAACCGGGGCTTTCATCGGGGGGGGTGCCTGCACGGGTGGAGGCGGAGCAGCGCTTTCCTCCGGCCCGAAGTTCTCAAACTCAGGGGGAGTTTTGCCGCGGTGCTGGAAATATTTCTGGGCCACCTGCGGAAAGAGCGCCGTCACCATAACATCCTCGTCGCTCATATCGGGATAGCGCAGATGAAGTTTTTCCATTTCCGGTTCCAGAACATCGGCGGGGCGGCAGGTGATCGGCTCCTCCCCCTTCAGCACCCTTTGTTTTAGTTCCTCATTCACCGGGCCGGGCAGCTTGCCATAGCGGCCGCGGAGTATCTCGCGGGTTTCATTCGCTATCACTTTGTACCGTTCGCGGGTGATGACGTTCAGCACCGCCTGCGTACCCACGATTTGGGAGGTCGGCGTGACCAGCGGCAGGTAGCCGAGGTCGGCGCGCACACAAGGGATCTCCTCTATCACTTCGTTGAGCCGATCCAGCGCTTTTTGCTGTTTGAGCTGGTTCTCAAGGTTGCTGATCATCCCGCCGGGTATCTGCGACTTGAGGATGTTCACGTCAACGCCCGTAAAAGACGATTCAAACTGCTTGTATTTTTTCCGCACATCGCCAAAATAGCGGCCAATGCCGATCAGCCGGTCGAGATCGAGGCCGGTGTCATGTTTGGTCCCTTGCAGCATCGCCACCACGGTTTCGGTGGGGGGATGCGAAGGACCCTGCGAGAGGGAGCTGGTGGCGCAGTCCAGAATGTCTACCCCCGCCTGGATGGCGCGGACAAAGGTCATATTCGCGAAACCGCTGGTGCAGTGGCTGTGCAGGTGCAGCGGCGCCTTTACGCCGCGGTTCTTTATTTCGCTGATGAGGGTGTAAGCCGCCTCGGGGGCGAGCAAGCCGGCCATATCCTTGATGCATATCGTGTCGGATCCCATCTTCTCCAGTTCCACCGCCAGGTCGACAAACACCGCCGTGCTGTGCAGCGGGCTGGTGGTATAGCTGATGGTGCCTTCAACGTGCTTGCCCGCCTTTTTTACCGCTTTGATGGCGGCGGTGAGGTTGCGCATATCGTTGAGCGCGTCAAAGATGCGGAATATATCGATACCGGCGTCCGCCGACAATTCAACGAAGCGCGCCACCACGTCATCGGCATAATGACGGTAGCCCAGCAGGTTCTGGCCGCGCAGCAGCATCTGGAAGCGGGTATTCGGCATTCTCTTGCGCAGGAGGCGGACGCGATCCCACGGGTCTTCATTCAGGAACCGGATGCAGGCGTCGAATGTGGCGCCGCCCCACATCTCCACCGACCAGTAGCCGGCCTTGTCCATCTCTTCGGCGATCGGAAGCATTTCCGCGGTGCGCATGCGGGTGGCCAGCAGCGACTGATGCGCGTCGCGCAACGCCACTTCGGTTATATATATTTTCTGTCCGCTCACCGCCCGCTCCTGTAATGCCGGAAGAACCCCACGGTTTTTCCCGCCAATTGCGCTTGCCGCAAATGCTCCATCACCCGCTTCCCCGCGCCATGACGAACGCGGCCCGGGTGGACGGCGCCAATTGCGGGGTTATGCATACCGGGGGGGGATTCTAACAGTTCCGGCCTTTGCATACAAGAAACGTTTTTCCGGCAAAAAAAGGGATTCACCCCGCACCGCCCGCCCTAAAGCTGGCGCGCGGCGAAAAAAAACATGTGCGGGCGGTTTTACCGGCGTTATACTTCCCCCTATGGAAAATATACGGGCCGCGCGGTGATACGGCAGGCGAAGCTCTCCGATACCAAGGACATCCTGCGGCTCATCCGCCATTGGGCCGACAAAGGGAAAATGCTCCACCGCTCGCTCAACGACATCTACGAACGGATCCGCGACTTCTATGTATATGAGGACGAATCCGGCCGGGTGATCGGCGCCGCCGCGCTCGCTGTGGTATGGGAAGATATTGCCGAAGTCCGTTCGCTGGTGGTGGAAGAAAGCGAACAGAAGAAAGGAATCGGCGGCCAACTGGTGGAACGGTGCGTGGCGACCGCGCGGGAAATCGGCGTCAAGGAACTGTTCGCCCTCACCTATGTGCCGGGATTTTTCATGCGGCTGGGCTTTAAGGAAATCGACAAGCAAACCCTGCCACACAAAATATGGTCCGACTGCGTCCGGTGCCACAAGTTCCCGGACTGCGACGAATCGGCCGTTTCAATCCGTCTGGCGGCCAACGGCGAAAGCTGACCCGGATTATCCCCGATTCCGGATGGGGTTATCTCTTCCTGTATACGGTGGTGGCGTTGCGCCCCGCCGTTTTTGATTCGTAGAGGGCATCGTCGGCGCATTTAACCATTTCGCGGGCCGTATCCGCGTCGGTGGGGTATTCGGCGAGGCCGATACTGAAGGTGACCTGATAACTGCCCCCATCCTCAACCAGCGGCGTTTCGGAGAACTTCTTTCGCAGCCGGTCCACCAGATGGAACGCGCTCTCCTTCGTGGTGTCGGGCAAAATAATGACGAACTCCTCCCCGCCGTAACGGCAGGAGAAGTCCGAGTCGCGCAACTCATCCCGCAGGAACTTGCCCAGATGGATAAGTATCTGGTCTCCCACCAAATGGCCAAACTTGTCGTTAAAATCCTTGAAAAAGTCGATATCCAGCATCGCCAGGGAAAATGGCTGCTTGTAACGGTGGGCGAGGGAAACCATCTCGCCCAGTTTTTTATCAAAGTAACGGCGGTTGCTCAACCCGGTGAGCGAATCGGTGTAGGCCTCCATCCGGTAGCGCGAGGCGCGCATGAGCATCGCGGTCACCCGCATCACCAACTCGTTCGGATCGAATGGTTTGGTGATGTAGTCGTCCGCGCCATCCTGGAATCCGCTCATTTTGTCCTGAATGCCGCCCCGGGCGGAAAGGAATATGAACGGGATATTGCTGATGCGGCTGTTCTTGCGCACCTCCTGGCAGAACTGGAAACCGTCCATCTCCGGCATCATGATGTCGGAAATAATCAGGTCAACCTCGCTCGATTCCACCGCGGCCAGACCTTCCTTGCCGTTGGAGCCGGTCGTCACTTCGAAACCGGCGCGCAGGAGTATCGTCCGGATAAGATTAAGCATCTGGGGGCTGTCTTCCACCACCAGAATGCGCGAGTTGGTCATGACAGTCATAGGGGAAAATTCTACCTCAAATCGCGGTGCCGCAAAGTCCCTTTTTTATTTACTTTTCGGCGCATTTACAATAGCTTCTAGTGACTGTGGATATACAAAAGCTCCTGCGCACCATAACCCCTTCCCTCAAGGAAGCCTTAAAGGAAGATGCCTGCCAAAACGATATTACCACATCGGCCTGCGTAACAAAGGGCCAGACCGGAAAAGCGGTGGTCATCGCAAAGCAGGATATGACACTGGCGGGACTGCCGGTTTTTGCCGCCGTCATGCGGCTGGTGGACAGGAACATCCGGGTAACGCCGCACTATAAAGACGGCCAAGCAGTTAAAAAAGGGAGTGTGGTCATCTCGCTCCACGGAAAAAGCGCCGCCATCCTGCAGGCGGAGCGCGTGGCGCTGAACTATTTGCAACGCCTGTGCGGCATTGCCACACTCACCGCCCGTTTCGTGAAGGAGGCGGAAGGATCAAAAGCCGCAATACTCGACACCCGTAAAACCACCCCCGGCCTGCGGCTGCTGGAAAAATATGCGGTACGCCGCGGCGGCGGCCAAAACCACC
>JAHFEJ010000095.1 GCA_023248535.1 Nitrospinales bacterium
ATCCCTATGTAGTTCATGATTCCCTCCTCAAAAACACGCCGTTTACCTAAATAATAACGTCGTATCAGGAACCCCTACTCGTGAGCTTATCGTATCAGAATTCATTCTGTTGTTGGCCCGAAAGGGCCAAGACAGCGTTGCCGCTGGCGCGGCAACCCACAGGTTTCGGCCTTTCGGCCATTTCCGCCACGGATTGAATTACCAATTCCGTGGCTCCTTAAACCTGTGGTACCAAGCCTCCCCCAATCACTCCGTGGGCGAAAACCATGCCGGGGCGGAGATGTGGCTTTGATATTGTCAATCATGGTTAGAATACGTTTCTTCATGCATCGTGATCCGCCTAAACCGGGGATTTGGAAGTGACCAGCCCGATTCTAATCCAACTTATTTTGGGTGTAGAATGAAAAGTGAGGGGGAAGTGGCATCAGTGAGGATCAACTTGTTTCCAAAGAAGGCGCCTGGAAGCATAAGAAACATGCGATTAGGCCTTGAATCCAGGACAGTCCCTTATTTCAGGAAGATAGTTCACGCCGCCAAGTCCGTTTTGTTCATTGGAAGCCCCGCGAAGGGCGGAGCTTTTGGCTTCCTCGGCCTTGCTTTCTTGTTTTTAGCCATCTCATGCCAGCGTGCGGAGCCGCCGGTTTTGAAAATTGGGATCAACATGTGGCCGGGTTACGAAACATTCTATCTTGCCGAAAAGCTTGGGTATTATAAGGGGATTGACGTAAGAGTGATCCAATTCCCTTCCGCATCCGAGGTCGTCCGTAATTACCGGAACGGCGCCATCGACTTTGCGGCGCTCACGGCGGATGAAACATTCTATTTGGCCGAGAGCGGCCTCTCGCCAAAGATCGTCCTGGTATTGGATGAATCTTCAGGAGCGGATGTCCTTTTAAGCAAGCCGCATATAAGGTACTTGGCGGAGTTAAAGGGGAAGCGCATAGGGGCGGAAAACGGGGCCTTGGGCGCGTACATGCTGACCCGGGCGCTGGATAAAGGCGGATTGCGGCCGGAAGATATAATCCTTGTCCCTTCCGAGGTGAACCAGCATGAAAGCATTTATGCGCAGGGCAAGGTGGATGCGGTGGTCACTTTTGAACCTGTGAAAACGAAACTTTTGAAAGCGGATGCCCGGCTGCTGTTCAGCAGCAAGGAGATTCCCGGTGAAATTTGCGATGTCCTTGTGGTGCGGCCGTCATTTCTCAAAGCGCATCCAAAAGAGGTTGCGCAACTGCTGGAAATCCATTTTCGAGCACTCGATTATCTGGCTTCCAATCCAAAGAAGGCCTCGGAAATAATTGCGCCCCGCGAAGGAGTTTCGGCGGAGGAATTTCTCCATTCCCTTGAAGGATTGCATATTCCGGACAAAGAGGAAAACAGGCCGCTCCTTGGCGATAAGAACTCATCCTTTATCAGGGGGATCAGGGAACTGGCCGGGGTAATGTTGAGCAAAGGGCTGTTATCAAAACCGGTCAATGTTGAGGAGATGGTCGAATCCGCGCCCATAGAGGGGGGAAAGCGATGAAATTCCACAAGTCATTGCGTTTTATTATCCCCGCATTCATTTTTTTTACATCAACTATCACGCTAATGATCCTTACGGCTGTTAGTTTAAGGGCGCAATATGGCCGTATAGAGACGCGCATGGCCAAGCATGTAACGTTCGAGGCAAGCGTGCTGAGCAATTCCATGGCGTTGTTCATTCAAATGAATAATATGGACGCCCTTAACAGCGCCATCGCCGCCGCGGCAACGGATGAAGAAGTGAGATTGGTTCTGCTGTTGGACGAGAACGATAAAATAATCGCCTCCAACAGATACGAACTGCGGGGAACCCCGCTGGCGGGTTCGGGTATTTCCGTAGACCAGGAAATAATCAACAAGGCAAGGCGCTCTCTCGGTGCATTCCAGTCTTTTTCAAAAGATCGAACCGAGCTTTACTCCGCGAGCTATATGATCTTGGGCGCCAAGCCAGGAGAGGTTAAACCCGCAAGGATCGGAGTGCTTTATGAGGGACATGATTTATCCGTCCGTAAGAAGAAAGCGACATATGAAGGAATTATTTTAGTAATTCCCATTGCCGCCGTCCTTTTGGCCATGTCGGCTCTTTATTGGATCATTTTTGACCGGCTGATCTCAAGAAGGATCGGCAATCTTTTAAAGGCAAGTGAAGAACTGGCAAAAGGGTCTTTTTCCTCGCGCGCAATCCTGGAATGGGATGATGAGATCGGGCACCTGGGCAAAACTTTCAACGCGATGGCGGAGAGCATTGAATACAACCGTGCTGTCATAGACCGGCAACATGAACAGCTTGATCTCGCCGTGCGGGGTTCCAATGCGGGGGTTTGGGATTGGCGTATTAATGAGGATACCGTTTCCCATAATAGCCAATGGTGCCGGTTGCTGGGGCTTAATGAGGATCACCTTGTCCACCCGTTAAAAGATTTCTCGGCCCTGTTGCACGCAGATGACCGGGAAATGGTTATGCGGCGCATTCAGGACTGCCTGGACGGCAAAGGACAATATGTAAGCGAACACCGGCTTCGGCACAGTAACGGCGCCTATTTATGGGTATTGGATAAAGGCGATGTCGCCGAAAGGGACCATGAGGGAAAACCTCTCCGGATGGTCGGCAGTTTTGTCGATATGTCAGATAGAAAAAAAGCGGAAGATGCGATCCGCGCAAGCGAGGAACGGTACCGCCTGCTTGTTGAAAGCGGCCTGTTGGTGGCATGGGAGATGGATATTAAAACCTGGCGGTTCACCTATATAAACGCCCACGCCGAAAAGATGTCGGGGTACCCGCGGGAAGAGTGGTACAAACCCGATTTTTGGATTGACCACCTTTATCCCGAAGACAGGGATTCCGCCATAAAACTCTGCCAGGACGCCACAAAAAATGGCCAAGACCACACATTCGAATACCGTATGACCGCCGCGGACGGCCGTATCGTCTGGCTGAAGGACCTTGTTTCCGTGATCAAGGACGATGCCGGTAATCCCCATTCCCTTCGGGGCTTCATGATCGACATATCCGCACAAAAAAAGAACGAGGAGGTGGTGAAAGAAAGCGAGGGACGTTTCCGCGCACTTTCCGAATCGGCGTTTGAAGGGATCGCTATTGCCGAAAAGGGGATAATCCTTTCGGTGAACGGCGCATTCGCGCGGATGTTTGGATACGGGGACTCCGAGCTTATCGGAAAAACGCCGCTTGACCTCGCGCTCCCGGAATTCCATTCCACTTTAAGGGAAAATATCGCCAAAGGCTATGAAGGGGTTTACGAAGTAATGGGATTGAGGAAAGACGGCTCCACCTTCCCCTTGGAGATTCACGGCAAAAGGATCATATATGGCGGGAAAACCGCCAGGGTTACCGCCGTGCGCGATATTACCTTCCGCAAAATTGCCGAACGGGAGATGAAAGAGTCTTTCGAAAGGCTTGCCACGATCCTGAACGGGATAGAGGCCATCGTTGTTGTATTGGATATGAAAACCCACGAGATCGTATTCGCCAATGAATTCGTTAAAGACCTGTTCGGCGACGTGGCCGGGAAGACCTGCTGGAAGGTGTTGCAGATGGGGCAGACCGGGCCATGCCCATTCTGCACGAATGACAAACTGCTGGACGAAAAGGGGAACCCGAAAGGCATTTTTTCATGGGAATATCAAAACACCCTTCTTAAAAAATGGTATAGCGCCCAGGATAGGGCCATCCGGTGGGTGGACGGCAGGGTCCTAAAACTGGAAATTGCGGTCGACATCACCGACCGCAAGCGTCTGGAGGAAACACTGAAGAACAGTGAGCTGCGCCTGCTGAACGCGCAACGGGTCGGGCGGCTCGGCGGCTGGGAGTGGGACATTGGCACCGGCGCCGTCGTTTGGTCCGACGAGGCGTACCGCCTCTTCGGCTACCAACCGGGCCAGGTTACACCCTCCCACGGCCTTTTTATCAGCTCCGTGCATCCGGACGACCGGGAAAGGGTGGAGCGTAACATCGAACGGCAAATAACGGAACGGCTACCCCACATTTCCGATGAATGCCGGGTGGTGCGCCCGGACGGAAGCGTCATCCATATCCATTCCGAAGTCGAGGTGATGTACGGCGGGAACGGCGCGCCGATAATGATGCACGGCACCAACCAGGATATTACCGGGCGTAAGCTGGCGGAAGATGCGTTGGTCGTGGCGAAAGAGGCCGCCGAAGAAGCTACAAAACTAAAGGACAAATTCGTATCGCTGGTGGCGCACGACATGCGCTCGCCGCTTGCGACAACTATTGGATACCTGAAGCTCCTTGAATCCGGCCACGCGGAACCGCTGACCAGGGACCAAAAGGAGTTGCTTGACCATGTTGTTGAAAACACAAACAACATGATCACCGTGGTTGATGAACTGTTGAATATAAGCAGGTTAAAGACCGGCACATTGGTGCCTAAGTTGGCGTTCATAAACGGATATTCGTTGGTGGTTGCAAGTATTGGAACCATCAGCTACCTCGCCGGAAAGAAGGGAATTGAGATCGTAAACGAGGTGGCTCCGGATACAAGGCTGTTTGCCGATGCCGCCCTTTTTCAGGAGGTGCTGAAAAACCTTTTGACGAACTCGGTAAAATTCTGCCGGAAAGGCGGCAGGATAACGGTTTTTACCCCTCAGGGACGGCCCTCCACCATTGCGATAAAAGATACGGGGATAGGGATAAAGGCATCCATGCTTCCCGACATTTTCCGGCACGAGGTGAAAACCAGCACGCCGGGCACCGCGCAGGAACGTGGCACCGGCCTTGGATTGCCTTATAGCTTTGAAATAATGCAGGCGCATGGCGGGACCCTGTCCGTGGAGTCCGTGGAAGGAGCAGGGAGCACCTTCTATGCCGAACTGCCATATATCAAACCCAAAATACTTATCGTGGACGATGACATGAACGACAGGGTTCTTTTGAGAGGATACCTTGCCGCGTTGGGCGTCACGGTTCTTGAAGCTGAAGACGGCAGGGAAGCGCTGAAGGTGATTGGGGAAAACGCCCCCCACCTGATAGTTGCGGACATTGTAATGCCCGTTATGGACGGCTTCGAACTGCTGGAAGAGATTCGCAAGACGCCCGCTCTTTCCTCCACGCCGTTTATTATGATCGCGATACAGAAAAATGTCGAGGCAAATGAAAAGTCATTGCGTCTTGGAGCCAACGATTTCATAAACAAGCCCATTGTCATGGAAGAATTTATTCCACGGGTTAGAAGGTTTATAAGCTAAAATACGCTCCCTTAACAGCGGGGAAGGAGCATGTTTTGAAGTTTACGGGGGATACCGCGGGGAAAACCAGTCCTTTAGAGGGGGAAGCCTTGCTTGCAAGGATAAAAAATGAACAGGTGAAGATCGCCTATAATAATCTTCCATTAACATTCCTGACCGCTCCCATCGCTGTCCTTGTCATGTTGCTGGTCGAAATTGCAGAGCCTTATAACCCTGCTCACTTGGCGGTATGGGGAATCCCTATTATCCTCTGGACCGTAGTGAGATATTATTTCTACCGCGAATTCAGGAAAGCCGGTAGTTTGGGATCCAATCATGAATTGTGGATGAAAAAGTTTTTTATCGGAACCGCCATAGCCGGTGTGCTATGGGGGACGACACCTTTTATAATTTTTCCGGGCAACTCCCTTGAGCATCAGATATTTATAACCTTCATAATCGCCGGAATGGCTTCTGGAGCTTCGTTTGCATACGCCGCCCTGATAAGGCCGGCACAGGCTTTTATAACATTTTCTCTTGTTCCACTGGCCTTGGCCTTCGTCATGCCAGGCGGCGAAATATATTATGGAATGGCGGCGATGGTTGCTATTTATTACGCGATGCTGATGGTCAACCTGAACAGCAACGGCCGGCTTGTTTATGAATCAATAAAGCTGGGGTTGGAGAATAGCGATCTTGTCGCCAGCCTCACGGCCGGATCAAAGGAACGTACTATTGCCGAAGAGCGTTTGAACAGGGCGCAGAGAGTGGCTCATATCGGCAATTGGAACTGGGATATAAGGCTTAACAGGTTTTCCATGTCGGAGGAAACCTGCCATATCCTCGGGCTGGCCTATGCCGAGTGTGAGATGACGTACGAAAATCTTGTCAACACGGTGCCGCCGGAAGAAGCGGAGATGGTGAAAAAAGCGATTTACGAAACAATCTTTGAAGGCAAGCCGTTTGATATTGAACATTCAATTATTCTTGATGATGGAACGCGTAAATCCGTTCATCAGTTGACTGAAGTAACCTTTGACCAAAACGACGAACCGATAGAGATTCAAACGACTATACAGGACATAACGGAACGCAAAAGAGCCGAACAGCGGATCAAGGACGCTCTTGATTTTAACCTTAGAATTCTGGAGTCTTCTCCCATCGGGATAACGGTCTATAACTCCGCCGGTCAGTGCATCTTGGCCAACGAATCAATGGGCAAAATCATAGGCGCCACCCGTTCACAGGTGCTTTCCCAAAATTTCCGCCAATTGGAATCATGGAAGAAATCCGGCATGTTGGAAAAAGCCGAAAAAGCGCTTCAGGGAAATGTTTCTCAATCAACCGAGGCGTATGTCGTTACTAGTTTTGGAAAGGATGACTGGCTCCGTTCCTTGTTCATTCCTTTTAGCCAAGGTGGGGAATCCCATTTGATGTTGATGGTGGAAGATATCACAGGACGAAAAATCATGGAAACGCGATTGCGGGAAAGTGAGGAGAGATTCCGTTCGCTGATAAGCTCAGTGCAGGAGGGGGTTTTTGTCCTTGATAAGGATCAGCGATTCGCCGGGGTTTTTGGCAAATGGCTTGAGAGGGAGGGAATTGAACCTGAAGAATTCATGGGGCGGACATATGGGGAAATGTTTGGGAGGGAAGTTGGGGAAATTTTCCAAAAGGCCACAAGCAAGGCCTTAATGGGGGAACCGGTCACATTCCAATGGTCGCAAGAGTGGCTGGAATACCGCGATTTTTATCAGACATCGCTTTCTCCTTTAACCAATGCGCGAGGCGGGATCATGGGCGTGGTCGGCGTCAACCGCGATATAACCGAACTGAAAAGGAAAGAGGAAGAGCTGTTTATTGCCAAGCAAAAGGCCGAAGATGCCACCAAAGTCAAAGATAAATTTATCTCGATCGTCGCTCACGACATACGCGGCCCGTTTGGCACCGTCATGGAGCTGCTGAAGTTGACGCTAAGGGATACGGATACCCCCCTTAATGAAAAACACAAAATGATAATCGATAGGGTGGTTTCAAGCGGCAAGGGCATGTTGGAGATGTTTGAGGAACTATTGAATATCGGCAGGCTTCATACCGGCGCTTTGGCCCCTAAATTGCAATTTATTGACGGTCATTTTGCCGTGGCTGCCGCGATAGAGAAAATAAAGCCGCTTGCCGACGCGAAGGGACTCAATATTGTAAACGATATCCCTTTGAGGACGAGGCTCTACGCGGATATCGGCCTATCGGCAACGGTATTCCAAAACCTGATTTCAAATGCCATAAAATTCAGTCGCCGAGGTGGGGAAATTAGAGTATTTTTGCCTGAGGATAAGCAGTGGACCGTGGCAATAAAAGACAATGGTATGGGCATTGCGCCCAAACTGGTTCCAGACCTTTTTAGGCCCGATGTTAAAACAAGTACGGTTGGGACAGAAGGAGAAAGAGGGACGGGGTTTGGCCTGCCTTTTTGCTATGAAATAATGAAGGCGCATGGAGGGGATTTGAGAGTTGAATCCACTCTGGGTGAGGGGAGCACTTTTTACGTTGTGTTCCAATCCTGCCGGCCGCGCATCTTGATTGTTGATGATGATAGAAATGTGAGGCTTTTGCTGGCGGGTTGTTTAAGCAAAATGGATGTTTCTGTTTTTGAAGCTGAAGACGGAGACAGCGCGGCCCAGTTAATAAATGACAATGATCCTCATCTTGTTGTCTCGGATATTAAGATGCCGGGAATGGGCGGGTTTGAGCTGCTGGAAAATATCCGGAAAGATAAGAAAAAAGATTCAACTGTCTTCATAATGATTACCGGGGACCTTGATGAAGGCGCAAGCGAGAAGGCATTCAAGCTGGGGGCAAACGATTTTATTCGTAAACCGATATCGGCTGAGGAGTTTATTTCACGGGTGAAGAGGTTTGTGGGATGATGAAGTATGTACCTTCAATGGAATGACGGGTTTAGCGTTGGGATAAAGACGTTTGATGACCAGCATAAAAAGCTGTTTGAGATCATCAACCGCTTCCATGCCGGAATTCTGGAGAGGAAGAGAAAGGAAGCTCTTGGCAATCTTCTTGGCGAATTAATGGAATATATAAAGATCCATTTTGAAGCTGAAGAAACTGAAATGAAAGCGCATGGCTATCCTGATTATGAACAGCACAAGAAAGAACACGATGAGTTCCTTGAAAAGGTAAATAATTTCGAGTGCCGTTACCGCGCCGGCGAAGAGATTTTAACTGTTGAAGTGCTCGGATCCCTTGTGGAATGGCTGGACACCCATTTGAACGGAACGGACAAGTTGTACACGCCCTTTCTTCAGCAAAAAGGGGTTAAATGACCGGCTCCCGCAACATGGTTTGTCTTTCCTCACATGGCGCGGCCGCCGGGCATCGAATCCTCCGGTGCATCCAATCACATCTTTCCGCAGCGTTTCCAAACCGCGCCCGTCCTGGTGGAAAACCCCCCTCTCTTTTGGGTAGTGTCTCAGTTTGGGATCGATTCGGCCACCTTCGTCGGCCTCACGATGACAACTCCTTGTCATTGTGAGCGAAGCGAATCAATCTCTTTCTTAATAGCAAATGTTGTTTTTCAAACTGAGACACTGCCCTCTTTTCAGTTGTAGCTCCCTCTCTCACCCCGGTATGCTACAATTTTTATTAAAGAGACGAAATAAGGAGGAGGGTTGTAGCTCCCTCTCTCACCCCGGTATGCTACAATAAAAAGCAGAATCACCGTCACCACTGCGATGTTGTAGCTCCCTCTCTCACCCCGGTATGCTACAATTTCGAGCACCGCCTCGGCGTCGCCCAAAAGGTTGTAG
>JAHFEJ010000096.1 GCA_023248535.1 Nitrospinales bacterium
GAACACTATTTCCGCAGGTCGCTGGAAAGAAGCACCGATACCATCCACACCTACAACCGCCTCGGCATCTCGTTACGCCGCCAGGGAAAGTGGAAAGAGGCCATCCTCGAGTACGAAACCGCCATCAAGATCGACCCCAAGGATGAAGGGCTTTACTTCAATATGGCGAAAGCGTATGTTGAGGGGGGAAATCTTAAAATGGCCGAAAAGAACTTCCAGAGGGCGTTGGATATGAATCCGGATCTCTCCGCCGCGCAACGTGAGCTTGAGGCGATAAAAAAGGGAACGCCGCTGACGTAATAAAAAAAGAGAAATTAAGGAAGGCCATTCCCATAATGCCGAAACCAACCCCCTCCACCGGGAAAAAACCGGCGGTTTCACCCGAATTGCTTAAAAATCTTCCGTTCAAGCAGCGGGCCGCCCTCATGTATGCCGACCGGCTTGAATTTGCCGTCAAGCGTCACCCGCACATTTCGTACCGCCTTGAAGACGCGGCGCTGGCCACCGATCTCGCCGAAATTTTCACCAAGATCGGCTTTGAACCGCATCCCCAACCGGATCAGGCGGTAAAGGTGCTGATCCACAACATCATTAAATGGATCGATAACCGCCATCTGGTAATGCTCCATTTCAAGCCGAAGTTCACCGGCTTCAACCTGGTGCATCTCCTGCGCGAGGTGAAGCTGGCCGCCCCCAGCGTGCAGCTGAAATCGTTCATCCCGGTTTTTGTGGGGAACGTTTCATCGCAGAAGCAGCAGGAGATTTTCCGCCTGCTCGGCGGTTTCTCCATCCGCGCCGCCTGTTTTTTCACCCCCAACGCGCCGAATGAAAATAATATTGAAGAAATCCTCTCGGTGCTGGAGCGGTATAGCGCCGTGATAAAGGCCGAGTTTGAAACCGGCGGCCACCGGTTGACGCCGTTTGATCTCAACGCGGAGGCTGACCCCGCCGCCACGGGCAAGTACAAGCAGCTTCTGGCGAAGGGGGAGGAGCTGATGCGCGCCGGCGATTATGAAGCGGCGATAAAAAGCTTTTCCGAAGCGATCGCGCTGGGGCCGAATTTCGAGGCATTGATGGAACGCGGCGATGCCTATTACAAGGCGAAGGAATTCATCCCGGCGTTGGGGGACTACCGCGAGGCCGCCCGTCTGGAGAAGACGGTGCCCGACCCCCATGCCAGGATCGGCTCCTGCTGCCTCTCCCTGGTCAAGTCCGCCATCAAGTCCGAAGGGCCTGCCAAAGCGAAACAGTGGTTCGACACGGGAATGAAGTACCTTGCCGATGCCGAAAAAATCGTGGTGGCGATGGAACGGGCAAACCGGAATTTTCCGGAAAAACTTCCCGCCGTGCCGTACGCCCCCATCCTTTCCGCATTGGCGGAAAGCGATGTTCGCGGGCTGGGGCTGGAAGGGGTTGAGGAGCGTCTGGATGCCTTCGCCGCCGATGTGTTGCGGAAGACCTCGGTGAAGGAGGATGCGATCTCGGACAACTCGGTGGACACCCGGATCGACCGCGCCGTTCTGCTCACCCGCTACCGGCAGTATGAAGAGGCGGAACGGATCTTCCGTTCGGTCGCCGCCGAAGACCCGGTGAACACCGCGGCGGCCTTTAACAATTTCGCCGTTGAATTGCGCAAGAACGAGCAGTACGGCAAGGCATTCGATATTTACCGCGAGCTGCTGGTCAACGACATCCCGGATCGCGGCATCGTGGTGGAGAACATGAAGCTGGCGGGGCTGAAGCACGCCACCGCGCTGAAGGCGGCCAACCGGCACGATGAGGCGGTGGCGGCGTACCGCGCCATCATGGATTGCCGGCCAAAGGACCGCGAATGGGTGCTGTGCGAGCTGGCCAGCACGTTTCTGGAAATGCAGGATCAGGCCCGCGCCGCGTTCACCTTCATGGAGGCGATCTATGTGAATCCCAAAATGATGGAATCGGAAAAATTCACCCCCTACCGCGATCTGGCGAGCCTGCGCAAAGAGATGATGAAAAAACTGCAAGAGAGCGAGCCGGGCCGGAAAATCCGCTGACCCGGTGTTGCGGGAGCATCTCAGTTTGAAAACATTACCTCCCCTTTTTAAGGGGAGGTGCAGGAGGGGTTAACAACCTCCGCGGAATGTCTAAAACCGGATTTCCAGCACGCCGTTGACGATCAGGTTATTGCTCGCCGTGGAAAGGCCTGCCAGCAGCGCCCCTTCATAGTGCACCGTGAATCCGCCGAACGCCGGCAGGCTTCCATCAAAGGCCGGCCCGGCGTACTGCAACTGATTGGTCAGGGCATTCCATCCCCCCATGTTCACGCCGTAGGCCTGCACGCCCGGGTTGAACCAACTGAGGAAATGGTATTTGTATTCCGCCTGGTATTCCGCAACGTTATCCTGCGCCCCCGCAATGGTGGACATGTTCTTCCGGATGCCGGGATTGAATGTCACATGCCAGGTGTCGAAATCTTTTTCAAATAAGAGGAAGAGGTTGAAGTAGTGGGGGGTGGAGGAACTCATGGTGCTGCTCATGTGCTGGTAGTCCATGTATACGCCGAAATCCACGAAGTGCGCCTTTTTATCGGTCACTTGCATGACAGCCCGCGCTTTGAGCCTCGAATAGCCGATCCCCTCGCCGCCGCTGCTGGATGCGCCGCTTTCGCCCACCCCAGCCACGCCAAGCTCAAGTTTGTCGTAGAAGGTGTGGCGCAACTCCGCCTGTATCCGCTTCGATTCTGGCTTGTTGCTGCCGGAGCCTTCTCCCGCCGTGGCTTCGCCCCAGCCGCTGATGGCCGTTTCGTCCGGCGTGACGTTCGGGGAATATACGCGGTATGCGGCCGCGTTGGCCGGCATGAGGGCGAGGGCCAGCAAAGCGGCGGCGGAAAGCCTGAGCATGTTTTTCATGTTAAGTGGGGTCATACGGTTTCTCCATATAGTTCAAGGGGGTGTGTATCAGGTGATGCCTGTGTTAATCAATTCTGTCGGGCCGAAGGAAAAATTATGCGCTATTTGCCCCGGAGGCGCAACCACGAAAAATGTTTTGGGGTTGTGCGTGGGTACGGGGGGGATTTATCCAAAGCGGCGGTTTGGGGCTAATTTTTTGCTGTTATTTCCGAAAAATTTGGTAAACTTACCGCTTCCTGCATACAGATGTGGGGCAGTAGCTCAGCTGGGAGAGCGCCGCGTTCGCAATGCGGAGGCCAGGGGTTCGATCCCCCTCTGCTCCACCAAAATACAAAAACCCCCTGTAAGGGGAGTTTTGTATTTTGGTATGGTGTGTAGGGGATCGAAGCAAGCTTCCGGCCCGACCGATGAGGGAGGGCAAACGGGCATGGATGCCCGTTTAGGTAGCGCGCCGGGCCGGAGTCGTTGGCGCGTGATGCGCCAACGCCGTAGGCCGCATCCCCCTCTTCCACGTTTTGCCTTCTTCCGTCCCTCCTTGTCATGCCGGACTTGAGCAATGAGCGGCGGAATAAATATGCGGCGGCGCAATGAAATGAAGCCAGCCGCACGCAATCCGCCGCGAAAAAAGCGGACAGTCCAAAGGACTGTTCCGTCTTTTTGACACGAGCGCTTTGGCGCGAAGTGTAAAGTGCCCTTCAAGGGTACGGCACCCAGGAATAGTATCAAAGCTTTCTTGGCGTTTGCCTTCTCTCCCAAATCTCCGGCTCCGGCTAAGGAAGGCTATAGCGCAGGTACAACGGAATTCATTCTGTTGTTGGCCCGCAAGGGCCAAGATAGCATTGCCGCCGGCGCGGCAATCCACAGGTTTTAACCTGTGGTACCAAGCCGCCGCCAAACCACCTAATGGGTGAAAACCACGATGGGTCGGATATGCGGCGTTGATACCGTCAATCATGGTTAGATACGTTTTTTCATGCATTGTAATCCACTTTAACCGGAGATTGGGGTCTCTCCCCCCTCTTGCCCCGGTGTGTCACTAGTGTTACGCTTGGTCAATAGGAGGAATTATGCCCACATCAAATCCGCGCATTAATGTCGTGCTGGAAGAGCCTCTCTTCAAAAACGTCAAGGAGCTTGCCAAACGGGATGGGGTATCCCTTTCGCTCAAGGTGCGCGATCTGGTGAAAGAGGCCATCGAGATAGAAGAGGATGTCGCGCTGGCAAAGATAGCCGGAAAGCGGGAGAAGGGATTTACCAAGTCCAAAGCCCTGAAGCACGGCGACATCTGGTGATCGCGTCCTATCAGGTTCTGTATCATCCTGAGGTGAGAGGCGACCTCGCCCGGATCAACGAGAACATGAAAAAGCGCCTTAAAAAGGCGATTGAATTCCGCCTGATGACCGCCCCGGAGCAATACGGCGAGCCGTTGCGAAAAACGCTAAAAGGGTACTGGAAAATGCGTGTCGGCGACTACCGCATCGTTTTTAAAGTATCGGCCAACGACATCATGGTCTTCGGCATCATCCACCGCAAAGCGGTCTACGAGGAAATTTCAAAACGGTTCTAAATAAATCAAGCCCGGTTACCGCTACATTAACTGGGAAACTCCGATTTCAGTATCCGCTCGATGTTGACCACCAATTCGGGAGTTTCTTCCTTGGCGGCTCCCCACACGACAGTCCAATCAACAGAAAAATACGCGTGTATGGAGTAATTCCTGAATCCGACAATATCACGCCAAGGAATTTCCGGATACTTCGCTTTAAAGTCCGGAGTTATTTTTGAGGCCGCTTCACCGATGATTACCAGCTTATAGAGGACGGCGCTCCTGACAAGATCATTCGCTACGAATTCGGCATAAGCGGGCGTACCGGACAAGAAGTGTCCGATAGCCGTTCCCGCTTCTACAATATCGGCAAGATAGAGCCTGTCAGGCCGCATATAAAACCCTGGAGGAAGCTAACACCTCATCCCTGATGATTGGATTCAGCCCCCTTTTAGAAACAAGGTCTACCTTGCGCCCAATGATGTCCTCAAGCTCATGTTGCATGTGGGTGAACTTGATAATTCCGATAACGGTCTCCGGTTGGAACTCGACGAGGATGTCGATATCGCTGGAGGCGGTGAAGTCGTCGCGCACGGCGGAACCGAAAACGGCAAGCTCCCTCACCTGATAGCGCTTGCATATCTCGGCAATGGCCTCTTGCGGCAATTCGATCTTTATTCCGTTCATTTGTCCAATCCTTTTATATGGCCTTGATTTTAGCCCCTTTTCCCGTTTTGTGGGAGGGGATTGCAACAGGGGATTGCATGTACAGGAGAGTGAAGGGTTATTTTCTGTTCAATTTACTGAATTCATCCCCCCTTGTCATGCCGGACACCGATCCGGCACCCAGAAATATTTTCAAAGCTTCCCCTTATCGGCCTATGCGGGCCGACGAACATGCTGAGAGCCTGTTCCCACAGGCAGCAAGATTATGGGAGCTTTGACAATATGCCTGGATCCCCGTGTTCACGGGGATGGCAAAGATAGGGCGACGGCGCGCGAGGCCGATTTAGCTACTCAAAGTCCGGGAGGGAGATGCCGATGGCGTCTTCGGCGGCGCGCAGCGTGGTCTCGGCCACCTTGCGCGCTTTGGCGGTTCCGTCGTGCAGCACCTCCATCACCTTCTTCGGCTGGGCCGCCCAGACGGGGCGTTCGGCGTCGAACTTCGCCATGCGGGCGGCGAGGTTCTTCACCAAAATCTTTTTGCAGTCGACGCAGCCGATGGCGGCGGAGCGGCAATCCTTATCCAGCTGCGCGCAGGTGGCGGCATCGGAAAACACCTTGTGGAACGAGTGGACGTGGCAGACATCCGGGTTGCCGGGATCGTTGCGCCGCACACGCGCCGGATCGGTGACCATCTGCCGCAGTATCTTGTGCTCGCGTTCCTGCGGGGTGTCGGATAAAAAGATGGCGTTGCCATAGCTCTTGCTCATCTTCCGCCCGTCCAGTCCGGGGAGTTTTTTCACCTCGCCCAGCTTGCCTTCGGGCAGGACAAAAACCTCTTTTTTATAAATCTGGTGGAAGTGCCGGACGATCTCGCGCGTCAGTTCCAGATGCGGCAGTTGGTCTATCCCCACCGGCACAAGGTGCGCGTTGTAGAGCACGATGTCGGCCGCTTGCAGCACCGGGTAGCCCAAAAAGCCGTAGGTGTGCAGGTCGCGGCTGCTGACGTTCTCCATCTTTTCCTTATAGCTCGGCACCCGCTCCAGCCACGGTATCGGCGTAATCATGGAAAAAAGGAGGTGCAGCACCGCGTGTTGCGGAATGAGCGACTGGATGAACATGGTGCAGGTATCGGGCTTCAGTCCCGCCGCCAGCCAGTTGATGCCGATGTCGATGACGTTTTCCTTGAGGTTGGCGGTATCCTCGTAGTTGGTGGAAAGGGCGTGCCAATCGGCCACGAAGTAGAAGCAGTCGTAATCCTTCTGCATCTCCACCCAGTTCTCCAGCGCGCCAAGGTAGTTGCCGAGGTGGAGTTTGCCGGAGCTTTGCATGCCGCTCAGGACGCGTTTTTTGCTCATACCAGCAGATTGATGATCGTCTCGATTATAGGCCAGATCACATGCCTGATGATCCCCAGCGGATCGAATAAGACGATGACCATCAGCAGGATGATGCCGACCGGTTCGATACGCGCATAGGCCGCCGCGGCTTTGTGCGGCAGAAGGCCGACCATGATCCGCCCGCCGTCGGTGGGGGGGATCGGTATCAGGTTGAAGACCGCCAATATCACGTTCAGCCAGACGGAGTAATACAACATGCCTATGATGGGGAACATGACCGGCGACGCATCGGCGGGGATGAGCTTTTGGTTCATGAAGGCGATGTAGTAATCGACCTTCGGATAGCCGATGCCGAGCAGCCAAATGATAAGGGCCGAAAGGAGCGCCAGCAGCAGGTTGGTCCCCGGCCCGGCGGCGGCCACCCAGACCATGTCTTCCTTGGGGCGGCGCAGGGCGAAGAAGTTCACCGGCACCGGCTTGGCCATGGCGAAGAGCATCCCGGTGGAAAAGAAAAAGACCAGCGGCAGCAGGATGGTGCCGAACGGGTCTATGTGGTGGATCGGGTTAAGCGACAGCCGTCCCATCCGCATGGCGGTGTCATCCCCTTTGCGGTAGGCCATATAGCCGTGCGCCACCTCGTGCAGCACGATGGCGAACACCAGCGGCAGGGCCATCACCGCGATGGTCTGCACCGATGAAAATTCCCTTATTGCTGGCATTGGGTGAAAATACTGCATTCACTTGTGAAATGCATCCAAAAACTTACGCGGACCCCCGAATTTGCTTATTGCACGTTTAATTTAAGCAGGGTCCATACGTCCGATTTGCTATCGCTCCAAAATACCACCGATCCTTCAGGGGCGTGCCACTGCCGGTCTTCGGCGGTGAGCGCGTTGAACAGCGCCGGTCCGCGGGCGAGGGCCACCCAGACGGCGGTAAATTTTTGCTCTTCCTCCACGGCGGGGGCGATGTGCCGCGCTATGTGCAGGCCCATCAACGCGGCGTTTCCCCGCAATACCGGCAGCAGGTTGATATGCCGGTTGGATATGTTGTACATCAGCAACCCATCAGGGGCCAGTTTCGCCATCGCCTCGCGGACAAACTCGGCGGTTATGAGATGCGCCGGGATGGAGCCGCTGGTGAACGCGTCCACCACGATCAGGTCATACGAGCCGTTGGGGGCGTTGCGCAGATTGAGGCGGCCGTCGCCGGTGATGACATTGACCTCCGCCCTGCTTTCCGCGATATAGGTGAACCGGCGGCGAGCCAGATCGGCCACCACGGGATCCAATTCGTAAAAATCGTAGCGGTCGCCCGCTTTGCCGTATGCGGCCATCACCCCGGCTCCCAGCCCGATGACGGCCACGTTCCGTATCCGGGGGAGCCGCCGCAAGGCGATGCCGATGCCGCTTTGTTTGTGATAATAGGCCAGCGGCTCGCCATCGCCGATGCGCTGGATGCCGTGGATGTGGGTGCCCGCCACCAGTTGCCGGTACGGGGTTCCACCGCCGTTCCGCACATCCTCCACCCGGTAGGCGCCGTAAAAGCTCCGCGCCGCATCGGTCACTTCCGTATGCCAGCCCTTTTCCTGGCGCGCCCACCCCAGCGTGGCGACGGAAACAAGCGCCAGATTAAATGCAAGGGCGGCGGCGCGGCGGAGCGGAAAATCCGATATCACGATGAGAAAAATCGCCGCCAGTATGACGAGGTTGAACTCGAACTGCGTTTTGAACAGCAACGGCGCAAGGATGCCCGTGGCGGCGCTTCCCAGCAATCCCCCCAGCGATAGGTGGAGATAAAACGAGGTAAGCAGGAATTTGTGCGGCTTCCCCCGTTCCAGGTTGCCGTGAAAAAACATCGCAATGCCAAAAAGCGCGGCCAATGCCACGGCGATCTTCAGATAAAACGGCGCGGCGGCCCTTCCATCGTGCAGCAACAGCAGAAGAAGTATGGGCATCAATACGATCAGCGCGCGTAACTGGCCGGGGCGGGAAACCGCGGGCAAAGCGAAACAGATGACGAACGAAAGAAGATACAGGGCAAGCGGCAGCACCCAGAGCAGCGGAAAATTCACCACATCCTGCGTAAGGTAATGGGTGATCACAATGAGCGCCGCTGAGGGGATCATGCTTTCCACCACCCATTGGCGCCGCTCTTTAAGCGTTATGGGTTCGGCGGCGGTTTGATCCGCCGGTAACGTGGCGCCGCCCTGTTCGCCGGAACCGTGAAAGAGATATATACATGCGGCCGCCATCACCGCATATCCCGCATAGAGCGCCGTCCAAAACGATACCTGCATCCCCGTGGAAAGGCGTATTTCCATAATGAAGGGATAGGCCAGTAATCCGGCCAGCGATCCCGCATTTGATATCGCGTAGAGGATGTAGGGATTGTTGGCGTTGGTCCCGGTATCGGCGGCAAGCCAGCGCTGTACCACCGTGCTGGTGGTGGAAAGGACAAAATACGGGAGACCGACGGTTAGCAGGAGCAACACAAAAATACCGGCGGGGGGTTTGATTCCGCCCGATGCGCCATAGGTGGCCGCAAATGGCACAAACAGGAGCGATA
>JAHFEJ010000021.1:0-9022 GCA_023248535.1 Nitrospinales bacterium
TTGAGGAACAGCCTGTCGCCGCGCGACATGATCACCGTATGCGTTATGGCATTTTCAAGCTGGCGGACGTTGCCGGGCCACTGCTGGTTCATCAGCCAATTGAGGGACTCGCGTGAAACATGTTTGATCACGCGGTCCGTCTCCATCCCTTTTTTCGCAATGAAATAAAGGGCCAGATGCGGAATATCCTCCACCCTCTCCCGCAGCGGCGGGATGTGAATGTTGATCACTTTAATGCGGTAATAAAGGTCGTCACGGAACTTCCCCTCGCGGACCATCTGCTCAAGGTTTTTGTTGGTGGCGTACAGAATGCGGCAGTTGGCCTTTATCTTTGTCTTTCCACCCACCTGCTCAAACTCGCGTTCCTGAAGCACGCGCAGTATCTTCGCCTGAAGCCCGAAGCTCATTTCGGATATTTCATCAAGAAATATGGTGCCGTCGCCCGCCAAGGCAAACTTGCCCTCCTTGGCGTTTATGGCGCCCGTGAAGGCCCCTTTAACGTGGCCAAACAGTTCCGATTCAAGCAACGTGTCCACAATGGCGGAACAGTTGATGGAGATAAAGGGGGATGACGCGTTTTTACTGGAGAGATGGATGGCCTTGGCCACCAATTCCTTGCCGGTGCCGCTTTCCCCGGTTATCAGGACGGGGGATTTGCTCATCGAGACCATCCCCACCATCTTGAAAACCTCTTTCATCAGCTGGCCCTTGCCCACGAAGACGGTATCGGTATTATCCAGCGGCGGGACGGGCACAAGCGATTCGTCGTTGGCCCGGAGACTGGAAAAGAAATCCTCGGCTTTCGCCACGGCATTGTCGAGTTCCTGAATGTCTATCGGCTTGTGGATATATTCCCCCACGCCGCATTGCACCGCCTTGACCGTTGATTCCATATCCGGAAATGCGGTAATTATGATGGAGTAGTAGTTCTTCCCGGTCCTGCCGAGTTCCTTGAGTATTTCCACGCCGTCGGTATCGGGAAGACGCAAATCAAGGATGACGATGGCGGAATCCAGCTGTTCCAGCTTTTCCAACCCCTCCTTGGCGAAATTCGCGGTAATGACCTGCATGCCTTGCGGCTCAAAATGCAACTGAAGGGTCTTGCGGATGGCCTTGTCATCGTCGATAATGACAATCGGCTGACGAGGCACCACCCCCGTCCGGCTTAACTCAACAATCTCTTCCACTACGATCACCCTCTAAAAAACCACTACGCCCGTTAACCCGGAATTCGCGGACAGGCACATGGCATCAGCAACAATAAATCATACGCACCGCTTTTGGGCGGCAACGTGACACACACATCCTATTGAATAATATGCCGCTTACTTGGCAAAAACATACCAGAGGATGTAAGCCGTAACCACCATGTTCGCAAATACCCCAAAATGGATCATCCAATCCAACAGGGTAAAATTCTTAAACATCGTCCGCATTTCCATTAACCAAACTCCCTATAAATAGTCAAATATATAATGTTTTGTTAAAATATAAATTGGAATTGATTATATCATAAAATCACCCATCGGATTATCGTTTTTGTGCAATAACTTGCGTATGTATCCATTTGAATTAATAAGCGAAGCCTAATGGCTGTCTGGAATAGAAAAAAAAGGGCGGTGAGTGATACTCACCGCCCATTAAGTAATCGCTATTTAGCGAAAACCGCTAAAACCGGCAAATAAGGTTATCCCTTATTTCGCGGCTCCCGTGCATTTGCACATCTTGCGGAGATGGGCAACGATGTCGGTGATTTCCGCATCGGTCAGGTTATGCTTCCAAGACGGCATCTGGGTGGATTTACCAACCGCCGAGCCGCCTTCTTTGATGGCCAACGCGACGTTCGCATCGGAAAGCTCGCCCATCGCTTTTGCATCCGAGTGGTTCCTGGGGGCAACCGCCAGAAACGGAGCGTTGATGCCTTTGCCGGTGCCTGCGGTGCCGTGGCACTGCACGCAATACAGGGAGTAGTTTTCAGCCGCGGTTTCCGCCGAAGCCGAAACGGCCATACCGCCCGTCAGGAAGAGAGCCGCCGCGAAGAACACGGCGGAGAACCTGGAAATTACTATCGTTTTCATTTATGTTCCCCTCCTTATTTCTGCGACGCGATGTAGTTGACGATAAGCTGCATGGAAGCGTCATCCAGTTCGCGCTTGCCCATCCAGACCTTCGGATCCCAGTACTGCGGATCTTGCACGAAGGAGTACACCCAATCCGGGTTCAACCGTTTGCCGATTCCTTCCCAAGTCGGGCAGGAAAGGCCGCCGTTGCCTTCGATGGAGTGGCAGCCGTTGCAGGCTTCGGTCTTGATGATGAGCATCTTGGCCTTGGCCTTGGAGAACTCGCCGACCTTCGCAACGCCAGTCTTCATCTTGGCATCTTTAAGGGTCATAAGGTAATCGGCAGCGGCAGCGGCATCGCCGGCGCTCAGCTTGGATTCACACTTCGGCGCGGGGGCAACGGTGTCGGTGTCGCCCGTGGTCTTGATGTGATTGGCGTACACGGTGCCCGCAGGGCGGATGACGGTCGGGTTCTGCAGGAATCCCACCAGCCAGTCCTTGTTAAACTTGCTGCCCGCGTAGAACAGATCCGGAGCTTTCCGGGCCTTCACTTCCGCGATGGTCTTGACGGCCGGACCGGTCAATTTGTGACAGCTGCCACATTTTTTGACAATCGCCCCCCCATCCGCCGCAAACGCGGCCGGAACCGCGAGCAGAAGCGCCAACGCAAATACTGTAATACCTCTTTTTATCATGTCCACTATCCTTTCTGGTTAAAAGTTCAACCCGTTACTTTCTGTTTTTTTCAAGAAACTTCGCCGCCAGCAACTGGCCGCCCGCAAGGAGTATCAGCACCAGCAACGGAACCAAGTACACTTCCTTGCCGGTAGGCGGTTGCAGAAACAGCCAATTCCAGGATGTCATGGTGTGCTTCGAGCCGCCTTCACCGTTGGAACCGTCCCAGTTGGCGAAAGCGATCGGTATAAAGCGGCCAGCCTCGATCTGGGTTTCCTTGTCCTTGTTGGCGGTGACGAGCTTGCGCTTCATCATCACTTTCCAGGTGCCGTCTTTGTAGGAACCCGAGGAGGTGAAGCCGGCGGCGGCCGCGTCTCCCGGAGTCCGTTTGCCGGTGCCGGTGTAGAGCATCATCGAGCCGACGGCCGGAGCGGCGGTCGTACCCGAATTCCACGCCATCATGGAGACGGTATGGCTGCCGTCGCCGTGGCCGAAGTACGGCTTTTCAGAGCCGCTCGGCAGCACGACCGGGGTCTGAACCGCGATCATATCGGGGGCGATGGTATCCCACGCGATAAGTTCGGCGGTAGGATCGCCCGGAATGCTCTTGGTGCGGTCGTCCCACTCAAGCAGGAGGGCGATTTCATTTTCGTTATAGAACGCCTTCACCTTGACAAGGTCGTTGGCCGGGGTGAAGAAGCGATCTTTCTGGACTATCTGGGGAACCATGAAGAACGCGGTGCTCTGCGCTTCGCCCCAGGCGGCGTCATTTTCGTCTTTCGGCATGGCGTCGCGCTTCAGGCCCTTGACGACGTTTTCACCGTCCTTCACTTGGCTGGTCGGCTCGGCGAGAGACATGACATAGTTGACCACATGCCAGCGGTCCTCAACCGACAGCTTGCCGCTGGAGGTTGCATCGGCCGCGAAGGAGGGCATCGGCGTGTTCGGGATACCGTTGGATACGCGGGCGTAGATGTCTTCAGCCGTATAACCGCCGCGGAAGGTCCACGGCTTGGTCAGGTTTCTCGGCCATACCCGGATACCGCTATCCTCTTTGAGTTTTTTCGTCAGGTCGCCTTTACCAAGCTGACCATGGCACTCATAGCATTTCGCTGTCTGGAAAGCCTGCTTTCCCTTCGCGATGCTGTCAGCCGAGCTCTTTATCTTCTTGCTGACATCGATCTGCGCGGGATTCGGGGTTTTGCCGAACAGGTCGGTGAGCGACTTGATGTAGGCGACCACGTCCCAGCGGTCCTGATCTTTCAGGATGTCGTTCCAGGCCGGCATACCGGTGCCCGGCATACCGTTGGTGATCTCCCTGAACAGGTCCTCATCCCTCGGGATTTCGGCCTTCGGATCGCTGGTCTTGTACTTGTACATGCCCAGCGTGAAATCGCGCGGCGGCGGAATCAGGAAGGGAGCGGCGGGCCCATCGGCCCCGCCTTTCTTGCCGTGACACCACCAGCAGCGTTTTTGGTAAATAGCTTCGCCTTTTTTGGCGTCGCCGGCAGCGGCAAATGCCTCTGGCGCGGCGTAAGTGATGGCTATGGCGAAGAGGATACCCCAAACCGCCAAGCCGGTATACCTTACGTTTTTAAATAAAGACATGATAGTCATTTCTCCCCTATTTCTTCTCTGCAACAGTCGCGGTTACGCGCGGCTGCACTCCGCTCTGTTCGTAGATGAACATAACAGCTTTCCACACTTCCTCCTCGGAGAGCATGGTGTGCCACACCGGCATGGCGGTTGCCCACGGCGCGCCTTCGGACGGCAGGCCCGGGCCGCCGGTGCCTACGCGCCAGAACACGAAGGACTCGGTCAACATGGCGATGGTGCCGACGTCAACAAAGTTCGCGGGAATCGGGTTGAACGCGGAGTAGAAATGCCCCTTGCCATCCTGCTTGTCGCCGTGGCAGTAGAAACAGTTCTTGTAATAGACGATACCGCCCTCTTCCACGTTCTTGGCGAAATTCGCCTTGTCCTCGCGGAAGGGGTTTTTAAGGGTCTGCAGTTCAAAGGACTTGCCCCACATGTTCGCCGAGGAAGGCGGCGCGGGGTGAACCGACCGCAGTTCGACCGGAGCATCGAAGGACGGCTTCACATACTGGTAGGCAACCCATGTGCCAAGGAGGCTGACCGCGGCCACGGCGCCAAGGCGAAGTTTCGCCTTGGCCGGGTTTCCGTACAGGTCAACAATCGGGCCGATAAGCCCGTTGTACCCTTCTTCGCTAAACGTGCTGGCGACAAATGCGCCCGCAATTATGAAGAAGAGGTACATTTTCATAACGGCCGTCGGCACCACCGGCCACGTGCCAGGGTGGGACAGCGAGCCCAGGAACGGAACGCCTATCTTTATAAGGAGATAGGCTACCAAAACACCAATTATCGGTTTTAAAAAATGCATTTTTCTACCCTCGTCTCCCTATTTCTTCCCAAGCAATGCTTTAACGATAAGGTTCATCTCCGACATCGTGACCTTCTCGGCAAAGTCGCCGGGCATAATATCGGGGTCAAATCCCTTAACCACATACGCATTCGGAGTCGAGATCGACTCGATGATGTACATTTCGCCGCTCATGCCGGGCTTTCTGGAACCGGCAGCCGACGCCAGCTTGGTAAGATCAGGGCCCATATCGCCGCCTTCAGCGATACCGGGAACCTTGTGGCAGGTCACGCAACCGTACTTGTTGAAGGCCTCTTCGGCAGTCGCGGCCGGTTTCGGAGCGGCGGCTTCAGCGCCGCCCGCCGCGGGAGCAGCGGCCGCGCCAGTCGGAAGCGGAACGGTAACAGGCAAACCACTCGACTTTTGGAAATAGGCTATAACAGCGTTTATTTCAACGTCGTTCAGGCCGATGGCTCCCTTGTCGATCTGCGGCATCGGGCTGACGGTGTCATTGGTACCCGGTTTGCCGAAACCCGCGACAACGTACGTCGAAGGCTCTTTCATCGATTCGCGGATATACTCTTCACCCGTCTTTGCCTTGCCCTTGTAGCGGGGATCCTTTATCCGTTCGGGGGCTCTGGTGGCCACCCCGTCCAGAAGGGGCGCGCGGCCACCTACCGGGCTGTGGCAAAGAGTACAAGTGCCCTTGCCGTGGAATATCTTGTCGCCCATAGCGACCATCTGATCCTGGGTCATCGCGCCGGTGATCTTTTCTTCAACGGGCGGCAGTTCCGGAATAACCAGCGGTATCCCGAATTTGGCGAACCCCACGAACGCCAACATTATAAACAGACTGTAACCGAGGATTTTCCCCAGTTCAGAGTTACCTTTTTTTGTAGCTTCCATTTTTTCCTCTTAATGCTCCCCTGAAGACCCTTTTTTGGCTGCCAGCATCGGCATCCAGAACATGAAAAGGACAAGGGCGATGAATACACAGACTATCACTGTAACCACGGACGCGGCGTAAGGCAACGTCGGTGTAAACGCGTCAGGGGAGTTATCCCGGAACACCGTGTACACATGCCAGTGCTGGCGGATGGCCGACCGGACGTATCCCATAAGCCCCATGAGCCACGTAAATCCGATGGTCAGCGTGAAAAGGGCGTACTGCGACCGGACAGGCATATTCCCCCACTGGGTTTCGCCCATCTCTTCACTCTTCTTGAAAATTTTCCCATCAAGAATGAACGAGGTGACAATAACAATAAGGGTCGTCGTAACCTGCGGAACCGAGAGGCCAATGCGTACGCTGGCCGGCAGGTAATAGCTGTAAATGCCAAGCGACAGAATGTTGGCCAAACCGGCGACATAAAGGCCGATCTGAACCGACGTGCCATTGGTAGCCCAAAAGTCATCGCCAACCGCCCGCTTGTTGCTCCGCTGATAAATCTGGAAGCTGAGAAAGGTCAACACGATAAGGAAGTTAACGGCCGTGTTCTTCGCGGCCATAACGCCAAACTTACCGAGCAGCGGATGGTGGGCACCGCCGATCTGGGTGACTTCCTTGGAGGTCATAACCAGCGTATGCGGAGTGAACCATGCCAAGAAGGCGGTCACGATCACGATTGCGATCGGCTTGATCATGAATGTGTACCTTTTGGCGCCGGGCGAACGGGCCAAGCAGCACCAGAGGTAGTAGTTGGCGGAAAGGAATATCGTGCCGATAAGCACCGCCTGGAGAATGAACAACCACGCGAAGGCGCCGCCCATGAGGGTGATACCCATCTGCTGCGAGTAATCGTAAATTTCCTTCGTGAGCCAGTAACCGGCGAACGGCAACGGCAGGAGGCCGATGATCGCGATGAAGAACGAGGTGTACCCCATCCAGTCATAGTGCGCCTTTTCCTGCGCCGTCTTGGCGGTGAGGAACTTGTATCCCGCGTATGCGGCAGTCAACGAACCGCCATACGCGATATTGGCGACAAAGCGGTGGATGTTGACCGGATTCCAGAGATGGCCGTTGATGGCCGCCCAAACATCCCCCTTGAACACACCGGCGTCATCCAGACCCGACGGAGCCATCATGAACGATGCCCACGAGTTGGAGACCATCATGAGGAACACGCCGGCAAGGTTCAAGCCAAGGCCCAAGCTAAGATGGATGGTTTTGGCTTTACCGTCGGACATCTTATCCCAACCGTAGTAGTAGGTGTATAGGAAGAAGCTTTCCGCGAAGAACGCGAGAGCGTAGAAAATCATCACTTTACCGAAAATGCCCGTCATGTAGAGCATAAACTGGGGGTAGAACACCACCAGTGCGATGGACAGCAGACCGCCAAAGCTGGCCGCCAGCGAGAACCCGGTCATGGCGACCTTCATGAACTCGTGGGCCATGTGGTCATACCGCTCGTCCTTGGTGATGACCCCGGTAAGCTCGATGAGCCACACGAAGATCGGAACCGCCAGAACGAACGCGCCGAAGAAGAGATGCAACTGGGCGATGAACCAAACGGTGATACGGCTGTTAAAGCCTTTGACGACCGGGTAGTCTTTCGCTTCCAGTTTCGGGGGCGCTAACGGCGCCCACACTTCAGTACCTTTTTTCTCGTCCTTTTTGGCTTCAGCAGCGGGAGCTGCGGCCGCGGCCGCTTCATTGGCCCATACCTTCTGAACCGACACCGCTTCCGCGGCGGCCTTCAGAACCGGCTGGCTGATTTCCAAGGAATTGAACGAGAGCGCCGCCGGGATTACAAGAAGCGAGGCCAATGCCACGCCAAACCTGTAAGCCGAGGGGCTACGTTGCGACAACATTTTCTTGAGATGTGAAAACATAAACCTAACCTTCATTTTGTCCCCTAAGCCGTTAATATTCTTATTCCCCTTTAGGAAAAAGCGCCAAGCCCTGATAAGCCTGCAGGAAGTAATCCACCGCGAAAAAAACAACCGCGAAAACCGCAAAGGCAGCAACAAACGTAAAAATCTTTTGGTTCAAACCATCCCCCTTTTTTCAAGTTAGTACCAACCGTGTTGTTAAAAGCGCTTTCTCTAACCAATAAGAAAGCACCATTAAGACTAAACTGAGTTTATTTTCCGATGCCGGCAAGCCGGATAGAACCGAAAGCAGCCTCCCACTAATTCCCAACCATCTTCAGTATTCAAATCTGACATTCCCCCCCGGGGATGCCCAAGCCTATTTATGCAACACCAACCCTGTACATCACAAGTACCCAAGTGGATACAAGAGCCATGCCGCAATTCCGGCAATATTAGCATATGACGGCAAAAAGCCAAGAAATATTTTCATCCCATTTAATTTTTATGGTTAATGGCCTTTTTTACCTAAAAAAGGTTATTTAATCCATTGAGGCCACTCCATTTAACCAGATGGAAAAGTCCTGAAAAACCGGTTGCCTGCACACCACGTTAACATCGGCTGTAACAGGATGTTAAACAGACCATGTTAATGAGGGATTCTGGCGATTTTACTTTCATGCTTTTGTGCATGATACTATAGTGAACGTTTAGGTATGTGATTCCCCTTTTTTCACAACGGGGAGTGGAATATTTTATGAGGACCGCATGACGAATCAAAGCCCCAAACAGATGTTCCTTGAGCAGTTTGCGCGCATCGGAAAAGCGATTTCCAGCGCCACGCGGATCGAAATGCTGGAGTTCCTCGCCCAAGGCGAAAAGAACGTTGAAACCCTTGCGGCGATGTCCAAATCAACCATCGCCAACACGTCGCAACACTTGCAGCAGCTTCGGCAGGTGGGCCTGGTCACCTCGCGCAAAGATGGACAACGGGTCTACTACCGCCTTGCCGACGAAACCGCAGTTGAGCTTATGATGCTGGTGCGCAAGATCGCGGAACGGAACATCGCGGAAGTCGAGCAGTTGATAAACC
>JAHFEJ010000021.1:9032-41034 GCA_023248535.1 Nitrospinales bacterium
CCTCAAATCCAAAGACAGCCTTGAGGCGGTTCCGGCGGAAGAAATCCTTGAACGGGTGAAGGCGGGAACAGCCATTATCTTTGACGTGCGGCCGCCAGACGAGTATGCGGCGGGGCATGTTCCCGGCGCGCTGAACGTGCCGTTTAAGGAACTTGAGAAGCATCTTCACAAGCTGAATTCAAAAATGGAAGTGATCGCTTACTGCCGCGGCCCGTACTGCCTGCTGGCGTACGACACGGTGGCAAAGCTGCGTGAAAAAGATTTCAAGGCCCGGCGGTTGGAGGACGGATTCCCGGAATGGAAGCGCCGGGGATTTCCGATCGAAAAGGGGTAATCCCTTCCGCCCGTTTCATGTTTGACCTCATATCGGGCGGTTTCCGGATAATTTCCGTGGAATAATCGCGGAAAAAAATGGCGCGATAAATTATTTTGAGGTTTCTTTTCCGGTCTAGTAAAATGGCGGGCTTGTGGAACGGGTAATATGAAACAACGGTTAAGCAGATTAAACGATCAAAGAAAAACGGCGAAAAAGCATCTGGAAGGAAGGCTCTCGCGGCGCCTCATGGTGTTTTTTATCATCACGTCGGTCCTTTCAATCATTGTTTTTTACGATATTTTTGAAGGATACATAAGCACCCTTTTGGCGTGCGGCGGTTTTGCGCTCGGCGTTGTTATCGGCCTTCTCGCGGGAAGGATGTTTGTGATCTTTTGGCATCCCGAAACCGGGAAGGTTGTTTCACGCCTGGACAAAATCGGGGTGGTCATTCTGGTTCTGTATATCCTGCTTGAAGCCGGGAGGAAATGGGTTTTTGGCCATTGGCTCCATGGCGCCGAATTAAATGCGTTTGGCCTCTCGATATTGACCGGATTGTTGCTGGGACGGCTTCTCTCGATGGCGATGAAAATCAAGAAAATCCTGGTGGCGGAAAATAAAATCCTCGTTTCGTAGCGCAAAAAAAAAGGGAGCCGTTCAGGCTCCCCGTATTGCGATCCTAAAACTCCGGCGGAAATAAAAACGGAAGGGTTACTTGCAGGCGTCCTTGTATCCCTTTGCGCAGGCGTTGGCATAATCTTCCCTGGCCTTTTTCATTTCACCGTTTATTTCATTCGCCTGCCCCCGGACAAAGTATGGCTCCCCTTGGCCGGGATCCAGCTCTATGGCCTTGTTCAGGTCCTTCACGGCGGTATCAACATCACCCATATCCTTGGAGGCCTTTCCCCGGAGAGCGTACGCTGCGGCAAACTTGGGGGATTCTTTTATCGCCAAGGTGGTCTGTTCGATCACTTTGGAGTAATTTGCGCTGCCGTAAGCCCGGCGTGCTTCTATTAAATAGTCGTTGGCTTTTCCCCCTTCGGCAGCCGGAGCGGCGGCTTTCTTGCTATCGCTTCCAAACCCGCCAAGGCTGAACGCCGAGGCGCCCGAAATAAATGTCATAACCATTACCACTGCCAGGAGTATCGCTCTCATTTTTTCCCCCTCTTTCACATATCCGGTTTACGTTAACTTGCCCAAGGCCTCAAGTATGGACTGGCGCTCGCTTTCCGATGGATCAAGCGTGAGCGCATAATTATAATACTCTTTTGCTTTATTCCCATTTTTTAGCACAAAACCATAGAGTCCCGCAAGGTTGACCGCGGCCATCATATACCGCGGGTCCAATTTGAGGGCTTCAAGGAACTCATGTTCGGCTTCGTAATCCCTTCCCTGCCGGGCGAAAAACATCCCTTTTAGAAAATGGGTCTGCGTCCTGAAAAGTCCGCCGGTATCCATGTTTTCGGTATCCATGAGCAATTGCATCCCCAAATCGGGCTGGTTTTTCGCCAGCACCGAAAAGAGAGTGGTGATGTTAAGGGAAAGATAGGCGTACCGGGCATCCGCATTATCAGGGTTCATTTCAAGGGCGCGGCTAAACCGTTTTGCCGCGGAGCCGATATGGCCGTCGCTGAGTTCTATCTGCCCCCTCAGGAACTCTTCCTCGGAAAGAAAATAATTCCTGAAAACCGCCTCCTGTTCCGCCGATGCGAAGCCAACCTTTGGCAAACCGCGGAACTTGAGAAGATTCTCAAGATTGCGCGCCTTGATGGCGACGCCCGATTCGTGGATACGGGGAGCGGAAAACTCCACGTATGGGTGGTCGTCGGTAACCGGCGCCATTCCCGCCGTGAACAGCCGGATCTGTCCGGCATCCATCATGAAATTTGAAAGGAGCTGGTTGACGTTCACGATGCCAATGCCCTTCAGGCTTTCCGCGACCCCGCTTTTCGCCATTCCATCCCGGAGCCTGGAAACATCGATGGGCATGTCCCCATTCGATCCCACCATGATAGCGTCCCACTTTGTGTACCACATCGACGCATTGGGAAAAACGTCGATGAACGTCGCCACGAGCGCGCGGAAATCATCTTCCGAGAGGTGATGCAACGGTATCCACTGGGAAACGATCCCCTTTTCGGCCAGCCGCTTTTTGCACAGCTGGTAATATTCCCTCGTGTACAGGCTCACGATGCCGGCATTGGAAGGGGGCGGCGGCTCGGAGGTTATCAGGTCGTATTTCTCCCGTGTGGTGAGCAGGAAATTCCTTCCGTCTTCCTCCACCATCGCAAGCGCCGGATTTTTCGCCACATTGAAATTGGCTTCGGCGAATTGATCCGCCGCGCCGAATACTTCGCGGGAAATATCGACGGCGGTAACCCGCTCAAGCCCATGCGCGGCGGCGGCCCCCGCGGTGCTGCCGGTGCCAAAGCAGATCACCAGCGCCTTTTTTGGCGCCGGATGCATCAGGAGGGGTATGTGGGCTTGCAGCCGCTCAAGCTGCAATGCCTCGCGGAAGGCCCCGGCTATCGGGTCGCCATTTATCCATATCCGGCTTACCGGTTTTCGGTACGCGGAAAGGTCGGAGTCCTGGGAAGCGGTCAAAACGGTCGCGGAAGGCCCCTCCCGGTAATATGTCACCCTGCTGCCGGTCTCCAGTTTTTGGGCGCTCAGGGCGTAGGCGGGATCACCAGCCACGATGACGCCGATGGTTACAACCAACAGACAGACCACCGCGAAAACGGCGCGCGACCGCTCCTTTCCGTCCGTGGATTTTAATTGAAGGTAAACGCCCGCAATGATGGCCATCCATGAGACGGTCACAATGCCAAAGCGTATCCCCATCAGGGGAATAAGCAGATACCCGGCGGCTAGCGAACCTAACACGCATCCGGCGATATTCATGGCGTAAAACCGGCCAACCATGCCCCCCGTTTGTTCCGGTGTTGCGGAGATCGCGCCCAGAATAAGCGGGAAACCCCCTCCCATGAGGAACGTGCAGGGGAATACGATTATCATGGAAAAGATGACCGCTTCGGCCATCGGGCCGCCGCCCGGTATCATGGAAGCAAAGAAACCGCCGCCGGCCGCTCCCGCCAAGCCCACCAGTTCCCGGTTAAAAAGCAGCGCCGCCAGCGACGCGAGCGCGAACAGCCCAATCCCCATCTGAAATCCGCCGAACAGGAACGCCCCGTTGCGCGGCGCCCTTTTCATCATACGGGCCGTCAATGCGCTGCCGGTGCCGATCCCCAGGAGGAAAATCGCCAGAATCAGTGAAAACGCGTACGTGGTGTTGTTCAAGAGAAGGATGAACATCCTTGTCCAAAGGACTTCAAGGGCCATTGCGCAAAAACCGGAAACGCCGAAGAGGAATAATATGGACGTGTGGGGAAGCGCGAAGCCTCCGGTTTCCGCCGAAGCTGCTTTGGCCCCGCCGGCGGAAACGGATACCCAACCAGCCTCAGCCGCCAGCAGCAACGCGCCGGCACCGCAAATAATGTTCAGTACCGCGCCCACCCTCAGGGTTGCCGACAGGCCGATATGCTCCATCAGCCAAAAGCCCGCTAGAACGCATCCGGCCACCGCGCCCAACGTGTTGACCGCATAAAGGCCCCCCACCGATTTGCCGATAACCCGCCCCTGTTGCGCCAAGTAACGGCTTAACGCGGGAAGCGTGCCTCCCATCAGGCCGGTCGGTACCAAAAGCGCGGAAACCGCCAGAATAAAACGCAGCACCATGACATACAGCACGTTTCCGCCATCGCCCGGATGCAGCAGCACATACGACTTTTCAAGCCCCTGCAGGATGAAGGGGAACAAAAGCACATAGACGGCGATTGATATTTCCAGCGCGGCGTAAAGCCGCACCGGCGCCATGCCCTGATCCAGCTTTTTACCAAAGTATACCGCGCCGAAACCAAGGCCCCCCATGAACGCCACCAGAACCGCGCTTACCGCATAAATGCTGACGCCCAGCAAAAGGGTCAGTTGCCGCACCCAGACAATTTCGTAGATAAGGCCGGCGGCGCCTGAGATGAAGAAGAGGCCGAAAAGGAGGGTCCTTTTCACCTGAACAGCTTCTCGGTATTCTTTAATTTGACCCGCATTTTCTTTGCTTCGTCAACCAGCTTTGCGGTGTCCAACATGCCAATCTTCCCTGTGCCGGATTCAGTGAACCATATACGCCCCTTTGGGTCTATCACCAGGGTAGTCGGCTTCGACTCCCCTTCGCTGAGATCGAAAATACGTATGGTGGCCGTTTTGGTGTTAAAGCAGAGCAACCGGTTATCGGTGCTTTGAACCATCCAGATGTTATCTGACCGGTCTACCGCCATCTCCTGGGTTCCTTTGTTTTTCGGCATCTCGAACGTCTCGTGCTTGCTTGTGTTCGGGTCAAAACGCACCAGCTTGTTGTCGACCATTTCGAGGTACCAAACCATCCCTTTGGAATCGATCGCCGTCCCCAAAATGGACTGTATGGATTCCGATACGCTCCACTCCCGGAACCGCTTTTTTTCGGGATCGAACATGGCAACCTTGTTGCCGCCACGCTCGACAAACCATATATTGCCGAAGTGATCCTCCGTCAGATCGAAGCTGCTGCTGTTGGGAGTGGGGATATTGAAGTTGTCGAATTTTTCCGTACCGGGACGGAATCGGACCAGCATGTTGTTATTCCAGCCCAGTATCCATACATCGCCATTGCGCGCCGCAAAAACAATGATCGGGTTGACATTCTTGAAGGGGATAACGTATTCCTTGAAAGTGCCCGTCCGCGGGTCGAACCGGCTCAACACATTGACATCCTGCTCCGCCAGCCAGAGCACACCGTCTTTGTCAGCGGCGATATCCATGGCGTGGCTTTTATCGGAGGGAATGGGAAATTCTTTCATCTCGCGCGACTCAGGGTCAAACCTCACCAGCGCGTTGGCATTGAACTCGATAAACCAGATTTTGGAATCCGCGGTGGCGGTGATGGCGGTTGGATAGCTCTCCTTTTGGGGGATGTTATATTCTGTTATCAGCTCGTTGGCGGGGTCAGCGGAAAAGGCGGCAACCGGCAACATCAGTACCAAAAGGATCACCCGGAAAGCGGCACCGCTTAAAAAACCGGCAAGCCGCCCCATCTTGGAAACGGGCTGAAGCGGCATATCGCGCAAACGGCGCTTTGACAATATCCAAGCCACCATACAAACTTCCCGCGTGGCTTAATGAGAGTGTTGGGCGCCGGGATCGTGAACGTGGGCGGGAGCCGCATTTTTGGGAACCGATGAACGGATAAGCATTGATATCTGATTCGCGCCCCTATCGCTCTCGGTAAACCAGATATCCCCTTTGGAGTCGGTGGCGATACTCATCGGCTGGGCCCCCATGGAAGGCAGGTCAAAGGTTCCGAACCTGACGGCCTTCTGGTCAAAATACCCGACCGTGTTCATCATGCTGTCAATGTACCAGATATACCCGTCCTTGGCCGGAGCGATGGCCTGTGGAGCCGTATTGTAGCCCGGAGGTTCGGTCAGCCCGAACAATTCTTTGCCCGTATAAAATACGCCAATCTGCTTTGTGTGCAATGCGCAAAACCAAAGCATTCCCTCGGCGCCCATTTGCATCTTCCCCGGCTGCGCCCGCACGGCGGGAATGGGGAATTTCTTGAATTTACGGGTTTCCGGCTCATACCTGCCGATATAGTTCTCGCTAACTTCGCTCAGATAGACCAAGCCGGCGGCATCCACCGCTATCCCCATCAATTGGCTTCCCGGCGTAAGCGGTATTTCGGTTATTTTCTTTTTGGCGGTGTCAAGAAAGCCGAACTTCCCGCCGTTTTTCTCGATAAACCATATCCGTCCTTGCGGGTCTTCAGCCAAATCATACGGCTGGCCGTTTTTAGTCGGAAGGAGAAACTCGGTGAATTCCTCGGAGGCCGGATCGAACCGGACAACGCTGTTGCCCAAATGCATCACAAACCAAATGATATCGTTTTTCCCGACGATCACGTTCCCGGGGCTGCCGACACTGAAAACGTTGAAGGCTTTATCCGGGGAGGTCCGGTTCTTTGAGTCGTATTTCCAGTCCGATTCCGGCAACCCTTGGGTGGAAGGTATACGGTACTCCTTGAACTCCCCCTTTGCGGGGTCGAGAACGGCCAACGAATTGGCGCTCATCAGTGTGCTCCATATCCTGTCCTTGGAGTCCACCGCTATGCCATACGGAGTGGCGTAACGGGAAGGGACGGGATATTGCACAATGCGAACATCCCCTTTTACTTCCTTGGGAGCAATGGTGGTGATTTTCGGCTTTACTTTTTCGCCAATACCCTTTGCCGGCGCGTCCGAAGCCCGCACGGAGCCGGTAAAGGCCACCAACAACGCCAACCCCGCCACCAACAAGAAAGATTGAGGCTTAGGCGTCCACCGGAAAATGCTACCAGGTGAACGTAGGTTCATACATGTGCCTCATCTGCCAGTTTGCATCCTTGTACCCTTGCACCTCGCTCTGGCCGCCCTCGCCGCCGCCGCCTTCAGCGTTTACTTTTCCCGCCCGATACTTGCCGACCCCGATTTGCATCGCGCGCTCCGTTGCATAATACTTAGCCACGTTCGCGGGAGCATTGCCCATTCGTGCCCCCATGGAGGCGTTATGACACGAATCGCAGCCGAGGACTTTTGCCTGATGGCCACTCTTATAGACCCCCACAAGAATAACCAAGGCGAAAATCAGCGAAGGCAAGGCATAGGTAAAGCTTCTCTTAAATCCTGCCAGCCCCCTGGCCTTCTCAATCAGATTCTTAAGGCCCGGGATGCGGTCAAAGGGAACTTTATGCATAACCGGCAAGAACATGAAAAATACAAGCGTTAAGATCGGAATAACCGGCATCAAAACAAGGTATTTCTTCATGCTGCCGCCGAAGTACCAAAATCCCTGCCAGAAAAGCAGGAATATCCATTCGGGGCCGGGGATGTTTTCGCCTTCATCCGGCATCGGAACCTGGTCGGGGGCCAAATACGGCACCGGATATTTAATCGAAATAACAACCATTACCGCCACCAAAGCGGTCATTATGATTGAGAGGATCAACAGGTAAGTGGGCCACCAGTATAGCCCTCTTTTTTTTGCGGTGTTCGTGTCGTTCATGACAGGCTTCTCCCTATTTTCATGTTCATACTCTCTTGGCCAATCCAAGCCGCCGCGTCAGAACGATATGAACGAAAAGAACGGCGAAAAACAGAATGGGCAACATAATGATATGCACCGCGAAATTACGGCCGAGGGTGAAAGAACCCATAATCAGGCTTTTCAAGGAAGCACCGACCACCGGAACCAAATCAATCCAGTCGGCCCATATAATCAGTTCCCAATAGCTTCTCCAGTCCCACGGCGCAATAATGCCGGTTATCAGGAAAAGAAAGAAAATCACCCCCAAAACAAGCCCGGTGAACCAGTTCAGTTCACGGGGGCTTCTATAAGCTTTTCTTCCCATTGTGTGGAAAACATGCAACATGACGAACAATGCGCCGAAAGTCGCGCTCCAGCGGTGCATATTCCGCATTAACGCGCCGAACTCCGATAGCTGGCACATTTCCCGTATGCTCTGGTGCGCATGAAGCGGTTCTGGAACATAGTACATGACCATGTAGAAGCCAGTCAGGAACTGGATACCCACACAGCCAATGGTCAAGCCGCTAAAAAAGTGCCATAACGTCACGCTTTCAGACAGCTCAAATGCAACATGATTGTTATAAAACTGTACTATCCCAAGCCGTTCGTCAACCCATCCAATTATATTTTTCATTTTGCCCCCTCTGCTTTACTAGCCAATTCCGTGCCATCTGCAGTCTGGGATTCTTTAACGAATGTCGATTCATCGATCGTGTCCGCATTGAAATCTATTTGCCACTCATTGGCCTTTTGGTCAAGGATGAGATTCACCTGGCTTGAAGTTTTGAAATTGGCGTCGAATATTGAAGGAGTGTTCACTTCAAGCTTAACCACCGCGATCCAGTCGCCACTCTTATTCGGCTTTGCCGGAAGAACCGCTTGAAGCACTTTAATCTTTGACTGGGCCGTCCCGTAATTTTCCGTCCATTTTCTAAATGAGTCAATATCCATCACGCCATATTTTGTGGAAACCATTTTAAACGCTTCCTGATTGGAAAGGCGTCCGCCATCCGCAAGAAGCTTGAAAAACCGTGAGGCGACTTCTTCGGGCTTGGCCTCAGGAAATTTGGCCTGCGGTTTGGTGCATCCGATAAAGACGATGGTGGCCAGAAGCGGCCAAATGAAGGTTCTCAAGACATATTTCATATTCTAAAACGCCCCCCGAAATTGAACAATATCAAAACATGCTACATCGTAAAACCGATAATTCGCAACAAAAATATGAGGGGCCGGTTTTACAACCGGCCCCTCTTTGTACCGCCAATTAGGCAGAACGAAGTCGACTCACCCAGTTAGATAGTGGGTTCGCTTCCCTCATTCAGCTTGTTCATCAGCTTGTTGGTGCCGACGATCCACTGGTGCTCATTCGGAGCAAGCATGGTCTCCTGCTTGGAAATCTCGTCGTAATCGCCAACGCCCATGGAGGCTTTGCCGCCTGGGGGATCAACGAAGAACGTTCCGCGCATTTCAAGGTGCAAGGGGCCGCAGAACTGCTGGCAGTAGTATTCAAATTCGCCAGCCTTATCAGCCACGAATTCGTTTACAGCCGACATGCCGCGAACCGCGAATACCATGGTGCGGGGACCGTAGTAACCAGCGGCGGTGAAGCCCATGGTAACGTCCGGGTTCTTGGTAAGACCGGAAGCCTTGTCTATATTGGTATAGATCAAGCGGACTTTCGCGCCTTTGGGCACGTGGATGAAGCGGGGCACATAGCCGTAGGAGAAGCCTTTGACGCGCACTACGTACACATCGCCTTCCTTCGTCACGCCGGGCTTGCCGTCGTCACGGGGAATCCAGGTCCGGCTGCTATCCGCCGTGTGATTCGGCTCAAGCTGCGGATGCTGATTCGCGGGGAGACCGGGGCGGCCTTTTTCGCCAAAGTTGACGTGGTAGTCGCCAAGGTCATAGCCCTTCTCGAACAGGTCTTCACCTTTACCGGTATTCCATCTCTGGATGTACGTGGCGAATATCTGGCGGCCCTCGTGCGGTTCGCCGTCAACCGGCGCCAGCTTGACGGACTTGCCGTAAGTCGCGCTGGTCTCGTCGATATCCTGTTCCTCGAAGTTAACGGCAAAGATGATGCCGGTCGGGGTAAACAGGCCGGTGGAGAACTTGTTCTGGGACATGTAGTACGCATCGTCCGGAGCGATCGAGTTGTGACCGCAGCGGTAGTGGATCGGGAACTCGTCAACCAACTGCATGCGCATCACGTCGGTCTTCGAAGTGGAGTCCGACACGAAGCAGGAGTTGTAGACGTATTTCCCGAGGCTGTCAAACTGGTTGTGCAGGGGGCCGGCGCCAACCGGTATAACCTTGCGCACGCGCAGTTGATCCACGTCGATGATCGAAATGGTGGCGGAAAGCTTGTCGCAGACGCTTACCATCCGGTTCGTCGGGCTGACGTTGGTACCGTGCGGATTTTTTCCGACCGGGATTTCCTTGATCAGCTTGAACGGGTCTTGGCTGAACACCATGACCGCCGAGTGATAGTAGTTGCCCGAGAAGACGTACTTTCCGTCTTTGCTGGTATCCGGATAGTCCGGTGCGCTGGGGGCCGGCGGTATGTCAAGAACCGTCGTCGCGCCGTCGGAAAGCCGCAGTTTCAGCATTTTACCGGTGAGTTCGCCGGTGGCAAACAGATATTTGCCGTTGGGGGAAATAGCCGCGCTGTGGTGAATACCGAACGGTTTCGGCAAAGCGAAGAGGCGCTCCACCCAGCCGGTCTGCAGGTTCACTTCAGCGATCGTGTCCGCGCCCTTGTCGGAAACATACAGGTACTTGCCATCGGGCGTACCGTTGTTGTTACCCGCGTTGGAGCCGGAGAACGGGAAGTTGTGAAGGTCGGTGCCGCACTTGATGTGGCGGTACGTCTTCATGGAAGGAATACCGATAACGCCGATGGAGCCGTCAGTACCGCCCGCATCGTACAAGATTGCATAGTCGCGCAACGGATAGTCGCTATCCTGCGGGGCTATGACTTGCCAGTCACGGGCATCTTTATCCGTAAGAATCGTCTTTTTCGCTTCCGCGGGCAGGTTAAGAGCAACCAGCGCGACGGAAAGAGTCAATAAGGAAAATAGCTTTTTTTTCAAGAGTTACCACCCCCTCCGTTATTTTTCGTGCTTGTAATAAACGCCAGCTTTGGCGTCGGATTCAAGCCGTTTAATCAAGTAGCTGTTAGGATCAAGAATTACGACCCTTCTGGCCACATAGTTGCTGCCATCCAGATTCCATCCGTAGACCGCAACCAAGTCGTTAGCCTTCAATTCGGTAAACTTCTTGAAGACGCCCCTGTCGCCAGTCATCACGTAGGCATCGGGATGCAACTTCATCGTGTACGTCTTGCTAGCCTTCTCAAATTTGGTAGCAATCGTAAGCTCACGATTTCCCAGTTTGGTTATCGTGCCAACCTGCAGGCAGTCCTTATTGGTGGAACCGTTGCCCAATTCGGCAACCGCGGACTGAGCCAAAAAGACCGTCGAGACCAGAGCAAGCACGAAAGCAAAACCCATTGACTTTATTTTCATCTGCTATCACCCCCCCTAATTCAAAAAATGTTTATTTAGGTACCTAAAAACCCACACCATTTTTCCATGCGGCACCCCCGAAAGAGCGCCACACGATATTTACGGAATATACCACAAGTACCAGTCCCCAAATCAAGAAAATAATTGAGTAACTCAACTCGTCACAATATAGGGTTTTTCGAAAACCAAATCAACCTCAAATTTAAGGCTCTTTTTACCCTAACGGGTCATATGGAGACCCTGAACCGGTGACGGACGGGACAGATGTTCCCGCTGTTATTGCTTGGCTCCCATTTGGCCCATCATGGTTGCAATCGCTTTTCGGGACATGAGCCGGGACAAAAATGCGAAAATATTGTTTACCGCGCCTGAAATAACCGTCGGCTTTTTGCGCGATTTGAGCGATTGCAATGCAACTTCCACCAATTGCTCTGGCGTTTGCGTCATCAGCTTGGGGGTATCGGCTTTTCCCCCGCCGGAGTTTTCATTGAAGTTCGTCGAGGTGATTCCCGGACAAAGCCCCATCACATACACCCCGCGCGGCTTCTGTTCAAACCACAACGATTCTGAAAACGAGGTTACGAACGCCTTGGTGGCCGAATAAACCCCGATGACCGGCATCGGCATAAAAGCCAGGGCCGACGAAACATTTATCAGGGCATCCCCCGCCTTGGCCGTTTTCAAATAGGCGTATGAGAGTTTCACCACCGTTTCGCAGTTAAGCGTCAACACGTCAACATGCCTCTTGAGGGAAATGCCGGTGAATGCGCCCATGGCGGCTATCCCCGCGTTGTTTATCAACAGGTCAAAATGCCCCGCTGAAATCGCCTGCACAATAGCATCCTGGCCCGCTCCGGTTGTGAGATCGGCGGTAATATGGGAATGGCCGGCGCCCATTTCGGCCAACAACTGTTTTAACCTGCCTTCATTACGCGCAACGGCCGTAACCTCGTACCCTTCGGCGGCCAACCGCTTCGCGAAAACATACCCGATACCTTCACTGGCGCCTGTAACCAAAGCTTTTTTTTTCACGATTGTCCTCTCCATTGGGTTGTACATGCGGCTCCGATTATCGCACACACTGCCTGAAACCGTCCGGCGGAGGTTCGGCCGGTGGAAAAAAATGCGCGGGCCGTGTGGGGCGGCCCGCGCATGGCGGATAAAACCGGGCCAGCCCGGTTACCGTATCTGCTTCAGGGGGATATGTTTTATCGATGCCAGTATCTTCTGCCCCTCGTCGCCAAGGGCAAAGTCGACGTACTCTTTCACCGCGCCGGTGGGCGCCCCTTTGGTCACCATATTGTAATCCTCGTAAAAAGAGTACTTGACGGGAAAAGACTTCGCGTCGGGGAGGTTCCCGTCGATGGTCAACACTTTCACATTCTGGCTCTCATGGCCGAACAGCTGCATCCCGATAGCCGCCTCATCCTGCTCTACCAGCGTATTTGTTCCGGCTACGGGATTGCCCGGTTTTTCCGGTTTCAGCCGGTTGATGTCATGCCCGTAATGTTCCGCCTGATAGGCCATTGTCTCCACGACGCAGGGCTGAAGATAAACGTTTTTTATCTCCATGTCCTTCCCTCCCACCTCTTTCCAGTTCCTGATCTTGCCGGAAAGGATCGCTTTCAGGCCGGCCTGGGAGAGATTATTCACGGGATTGGCCTTGTTGACGACCATGACAATCGGGGCCTTGCCCACGATGGTATCGTTCAGGCTCTTATCCAGCCCGTTCTTGTCGAAATTGAACGTGGAAAGCCCTATGTCGGCCTTGCCGTCCAGCACTTCGGTCACGCCGCTTCTGCATTTACCCTGTACCAACACCACTTCCACGCCCGTTTTCTTCGTGAAGGCATCGGCAAGCGCCTTGGCCTGCGGGATGGTGCAGGGATCGCCCGCAAGCGTTATTTTCCGTGCTTGCGTATCCGCATGCGCCAGCGGCGGGATCAACGCCAGTCCGGCCCCAGCTATTGCCATTATCAGCCTCTTTTGCATAACTATTCTCCTCACGTAGTTTCGCGGTGATTACCGCAACCTGTTTTATAACTAACCGTGTTACGATTTCTTAAAGGTGATCTTGTATTTCAGTTCCTTCTGGGCCGCCAGCCATGCAACCGGTTTCCCGTCGATCTCGGCGTACGGATACATGAAGTAGTTCAACGGGCCGCCTTTCTGCGGCGGATTCAGGTAATAGCCCCTGCCCCCCATCGCCACCGCAATCCGGTACGGATCGACCGCGTTGAAATAATATTCGCGGTATTTCCCCGCCTCGGCCGGATCGTTTTCCAGCTTGTTCACCAAAATCGCCTTCCGCACATCGGCCGGATCGGCAGGCACCCAACCCGCGCCCGGCACATAATATTCGGCCCAACAGTGATGCCCGCCGGTCATATCCGAAATCCCGTCATCCTTGCCGAGGCGGATGCCAAAAACTTCGCGGGCGGGAATCCCCGCCGAGCGGGCGATGGCAACAAAAACGGAGCTTATATCGGTGCATTTCCCCCCCTTTTTATCGAGCGTCTGTTCAACATCCCCCACGCCGCACCCCTGCACCGCGGGATCCCGGAATGTGTTGTCCACAACCCAATCGTAAACGGACCGCGCCTTTTCGGATACCTTCACTTTTCCGGCCGCCGCCTCATCCCCGATCTTCTTCACCCGTCCGCCGGTGGGAACCATCGCTTCCGCCTTGATGAACTGCTTCACGTTGGAGGGAATAGGCAAACCGCGGTCGACAAAATCCCGGTTCTCGCGTTTATGAGTCGTTACCTTGAACGTGAGTGTAAGCTGCCTTTGCTCCGCGGGAGCCGTCGACCAGTCGGCGAACACCATGGAATTCCCGGTGGTCTTTTCCTTGTATATCCCCTGATGCGCAAAGTTGCCTTCGATCTTCACGTCCTCTATCGTCTGAAACTTGTCCGAGACCGGAAGGGGAACCCAAAGCTTGGTATCCGTATTATCCGCGGGGGCATCAACGGTCACGGCAATGCTCATCTCCCCGGCCACGGTCTCCGGCTCCGCCAGCGCCACTCCAGGATACTGAAGAAGAAATGAAGCCGCCGAAAAGGCCATCACCATCTGACGCGTCACCAATTTCCATCCCGCTGTACCAAATTTGAAATCCATAATGCAATCCTTCTCCCAAATGGCCGCCCATATTCAAGTATTCAATTAAGTAATTGAATATCAACATCTTCTGTAAATATATTGTGCAACTAAAATCCCATTATGAAAACAATTTTTTTCTTATTCGCAAAAAGGCGGGAAGATCCCGCCACCATGGCGGCCTATTGAATCGCCGGTCGTTTCGGCGTCTAATGGCGGACGGGAGATCGGGAGGTATTGATGGCCAATCACATCATCAGGGGGCGGTAATGCTTTCTAAAGATAAAATTCCCGCGTTCGCCGGGTTGGGACAAAAGGAACTGGGCGTGATCTACAACATCGCGGAACAGCGCCGCTTCGCCCCCGGCGACATTATCCTGAAAGAGGGAGACAAGGATAAAACGCTTTTCCTCATTGTCGACGGACAGGTGGCCATATATAAGAACATTTCCGGCGTGAACGTGCCGCTGGATACCTTGGGGGCCGGTTACTGGGTGGGGGAAGTCGCCATGCTGCGCGATGCGCCGCGGATGGCGACGGCGGTGGCGGTCAACCAGACGCAATTGCTTGCGTTTACCCCCCAGGGATTTGCGACGCTGCCGGAAAAATTGCAGATACATATACAGAAATACCTGCTGGCCCTCGCCGGCCACCGGCTGGACGGACTGCTGGAAAAGATTTCGGACGGCGCAGGCAAGATAGGACGGTTGGGAAAATTTGTAAACCGCGCCGAAGAACAAAGCGGAGCCTGCACCAACTCCGAGCTGATCCAGAATATTGTCAAAAAAATCCCCAAATTGCCGCGCTACGCCACCGAACTTGCGTCAAAACTGGTTGACGACAAAATGAGCATGGTGGAAATCGCCGAATCGATCAAGGCCGACCCCTCGCTCACCAGCCTGCTTCTCAAATCCGTCAATTCCCCTTATTACGGCCTGCGGGAAAAGGTGGCCGATATCCACCGCGCCTTCATATTCCTCGGCACCAATCAGGTGTTCCAGATCGTCATGGATTCCGGCATTAAGGGAACGATGCCCCCCACGGGCGAATTCATCGGCCTGCAACGCCACTCGTATCTGGTTTCCCTGGCCGCCGCCGAACTGGCCACCGCCATCGGCAGAAAAGAGCTGGCCGGTATCGGCGGCACCATCGGCCTGTTGCACGATATCGGCAAGTCGGTAACGCTTCTTATGAAACGTCAAAACCCGCAGCTGGCCCCGTTTATCGGCCTCCTGCATCCGGCCCTCCTTGGCGAACACCTGCTTTCCACATGGGAACTTCCCCCCGCCATCTGCCGCCCTATCGGCATGCAGGAACACGCCCGGTACCTCCCGCCGGAAAAACTGCCGGACGACATGCGCCCACAAATTGCCTTGCTTCATGTGGCACATGCCTGCGCCGGCCGTTTGGAAGGCGGGGAAGAAGAAGCCCCCGGCGTCTGGCTGGAGGAATATCTGGCCGTTCTCGCCGGCAAACCGGTCATGCTCGACAACATCCTGAAGCGCCTCGTCCACGCGCTGGCAAAAAACAAAAAACTCTATCCCAAGGATATTCGGGACCTCATAGAAAAAGCCGAGATCGCGCATTAGGCATCCATGCTGACAAAAGTCAGCCAATTGTTTTTCCGGCGGGGGTATTATGGGGGCAAACAGACAGAGGAAAATGCATGGCGACAAAAGATGAAGTACTTGCCGCCCTCAAGGCGGTGATCGATCCCGAGGTCGGCGTAAACATCGTCGATCTGGGCCTTGTCTACGGCGTAGCCATCGACGGCGGCGCGGTGAAAGTGAACATGACCATGACCACTGCCGCCTGTCCGGTCACGGAATACATGAAAACGCAGGCGCGCGGCGCGGTGCTGGGGACACTGCCCGAAATCAGCGATGTCCAGGTCGACATGGTGTGGGATCCGCCGTGGAAGCCAACCATGATGTCGGAAGCCGCGAAGCGGAAATTGGGAGTCGGCTGAACAGCCGGACGATGAACAACATCTGGCTCCGTATCCGGTTCCCGCTGCTGGGGGCGGGGATGTTGTGCCTGCTTGCCGGAGTTTACGCCGGTTTGTTGCGCGCCGGAATTGAAATTCCGGTACCCGCCCAAAACCTCGCCGCCTCGCACGGCGCGCTTATGATCGGCGGTTTTCTGGGAACGGTGATCGGCCTCGAACGGGCCGTGGCGCTCGGCGCGCCGTGGGGTTACGCCGCGCCCGCGCTGGCCGGGTTCGGCACGCTTCTCTATCTGGCGGGTGTTGAAGCCGGTGCGGCGGCCGTAACGCTCTCCTCCGTGTTGCTCGTCTCCATGTACGGCGTGGTGCTCCGCCGCCAACTGTCGTTCTTCAATGCCGTTATGGCCCTGGGTGCGGCGGCGTGGATGGCCGGAAACATCTACTGGCTCCGCGGGTATCCGTTCCCGGACTTTGTTTTGTGGTGGGCACTTTTCGTGGTGCTTACCATCGCGGGCGAACGGCTGGAACTGAGCCGCTTCCTTCAACATCCGCCGCGTATAAGTATATTGTTCGCCATCTTTGCCGCAACGGCCATCGCCGGCGTTTTCGCCGCGGCGGGCGGGGCGGTGTGGGGCAACCGGCTCACCGGGGCGGGATTCATCCTGCTTTCCCTTTGGCTGCTCATGTACGATGTGGCCCGCCGCACCGTTAAGCAGGAAGGGCTTACCCGTTTCGTGGCGGTCTGCCTGCTGGCCGGGTATGTATGGCTGGCGATGGCGGGCGCAATGCTGGCGGGGGGAACCGGACTGGCCCCGGGATACCAATACGATGCCCTGCTGCATTCGCTGTTCCTCGGTTTCGCCTTCAGCATGATCTTCGGCCACGCACCGATCATATTCCCCGCCGTGCTCAACCTGGCGGTTCCGTTCCGCCCCGTATTTTACCTGCACGTGGCGGTGTTGCACATCTCGCTGCTGATGCGCGTGGGCGGGGATCACGCGATGAACGATTCATTGCGCGCCGCCGGTGCGGCCCTCAACGGAGCCGCGTTGCTGATCTTTTTGATCAACACCGCGCTGTCGGTGCGCGCCGGGCTTATTTCCCGGCGGCCGGCTCCGGCGGCCCGGGCGGGAGGAGCTTGATCCCTTCGGTAGCCCACCGCAGGATGATCTGAACCTCGTCGCGCGTGAGCCGCTCATTCCAATGCGGTACTGTGTAATAAAAGGGGGGCATATCCCCCTCCTCCACCTCTTTTTGAATCGCCTTAAGGTCTTTCAACGGGGTGCCGTGCCCCTTGAACGGAAAATCGGCGTTCATGTCCATATGCTTCCGCGCTTCCCTGATATCCCAGTCGATAAACTGACGCACGCCGGGAATGACGTAATACGCCGGATACCGGGTCTGCTCTGAATGGCAGTCGAAGCAGGTTCTTTTGAAAATCGGCTTCACGTCCCGCAGATAGCGGTTGTTGATCACATTGAGGGCCGCGGCATCGGGCGGAGGAACGGCCACGGGCTGGCCGGCAAGGGGCTGGCTGGCGGCGGGCGGCTCTCCACCCTTGCCGTGCTCCACGCCTCCGTGGGCCGACGCGGGGCTGGCGGTGAACAGTAACAAGGTTGCGGCCAAAGCACCGGCACATAGTTTCAAAATAAAATGGCTCATATTCCCCCTCTATTTACCAACCTGCACGCATTATAAATCAATTTGCCCTTTTACAACCACTTTCGTCAATTTTCCCCATCCCCGCGAAAGTGATGGTATAATCCAGTAATGCGTCCAGTTAGTATCGGGGGACTTGCCGCCGGGGGCGATGCGGCGCCGTTGGTGATCGCCGAGATCGGCATCAATCACAACGGCGACCTTGAACACGCCAAGCGGATGATCGAATCGGCCCACCGGGCCGGTGCGGCAATGGTGAAACTGCAATCGTTCCAGCCCGACAGTTTCATGAAATCAGACCTCCCCTATTACGACAACATACGCCGTCTTTCATTCAGCTTTGAACAGCACGAAGAACTTTTCTCCTTCGCGAAAAAATCCGGCATTGCGCTTTTCAGCGCCGCATTCGATACCGCCACCGCCGATTTCCTCGACCAGATGGGCGCGCCCGCCTTCAAGATCGCGTCGATGGACTGCAACAATATCCCGTTGCTGCGGCATGTCGCAAAAAAGGGGAAGCCGGTCATCTTGGCCACCGGCATGGCCGGCATGGACGAGGTGAACGCGGCGGTGCACGCGATCCGGGGCGCGGGAAACACCCAACTGGTTTTGCTGCACTGCGTGTCGGACTATCCGGCGAACATCAAGCAGATGAACCTGAACGTCATGCGGACGCTGGCGGAACGCTTTGACCTGCCGGTGGGCCTTTCCGACCACAGCGAGGGGTTGCATGCATCGTTCGCCGCGGCGGCAATGGGCGCCGCGCTGATCGAACGGCACTTCACGATGGACCGGAAAATGGCCAAGATATTCCCCTTCTCCGATCACGCCATTTCCATCGAACCGGCCGAACTGGAAGAACTGGCGCGCTATTGCCGCTCCATCCGTGCGATGCAAGGAAGCGGCGAAAAATCGCTCACCAAAAATGAAGCCGACAACCGCAACAACTTCCGCCGCGGCCTCTTCGCCAGCCGCCCCCTGCGCGCGGGTGAAACCGTAACCCCGGAGATGCTCATCGCCCTCCGCCCCCTGCGCGGCCTTTCCGTGGCGGAATGGGATGGCGTGATCGGCAAAAAACTCGCGCACAACGTGAACGAGCGCGACCCCATCACCCCCGCCGACCTCGCCTGATTTCCCCCGCGATTGGCGGTATTACAAAAGTCATACGCGTATCGATGGCCTGCCGGTAAACTGTAAGCAATGAATTTGAATCAATATAAATAGAGGAAACCGCGATGCCCGCAATAACTGAAACCATGACCATAAACGAAGTGATCAAGCTCCACCCCGGAACGATGAAGGTGTTCAATAAACACAAAGTGGATTCGTGCTGCGGCGGCGCACAGACCCTTACGGCTGCGGCGGCCGTGGCGGGCGCCGACGTGCGCCAACTGGTGGTGGATCTCAACACCGTGGCTGAAAACAAAAAGTAGGTACCTATGCATACAAAATGGAAACAGGACTTCTACGCAAACATCCCCCCTATCGCAATGCGCGATCCGCTCGCCTCGGTGCTGGGGGCCGTGGCGGATGACACCCCCATCTATTACCATTACACCGACTGCATAAAAGCGGCCGGGCACGCCTGCGCCTCCGTATCGTCAGCGTTTCAGATGACCAAGCTGGCGTTGAAGGCGCTGTACGGCGATGCAATTCCCGTGCGGGGGGAGATCGAGGTCACCTATGCCGGCGAGCGCGACCAAGGGGCGAACGGCCCGATCGGGCAGGTGATCCAGTTCCTCACCGGCGCCGCCACGGAGACGGGGTTTCACGGCCTCGGCGGCAGATATGTCCGTGCCGACAGGTTCGTCTTCCTTGATGACGGCGAGGATCACGCGGGAATAACCGTGCGGTATAAACGGACCGATACGGGCGCGGAAGTGAAGGTGGTGGCGAATCCCGGCGAGCTGCCCTTCACCGCGGCTGAAGAGGAAGGGGCGCAGTACATGCCCAAGGTTATCCGGGGAACCGCCACCGCGGAAGAACGGGAAAAGTTCTACCTCTACTGGCAGGGAAAGAACCGGAAGCTCCTGCTTGAGGAACACCCGGGCGTTTTCACCATTACGCGCATCTGACGCTTACCCCGCGCCGTCAATTACCGCTTGCGGTTGTTATCGACGCGGGGGTTGCCGTACGCCAGAGGTTTCGCCTCTTCCGCCACCGCGCGGTGAAGCACAAAACTGGTAGCCGCGGCGCGGCTGATGTTTACCGCATCGGCCTGCCCCTGCACCACGGGCTGGGGCGGAACGTAGGCCTTCATCCGCTCGCCATACAGCTTTTGCGTGTCATACAGACGGGTCGCCTGGCGCGCCACCCCGGCCTGTTGCACAACCGCAATCATACGAATCACCCCTTCCTGCTGACGAAGCGCCCTTGGCCGCCGTCCTGCTGGTCTCCGTACCCTTTTTTCAGGGCGGCGGCCGAGCGGTTCATCGATTCCATCTGTTCCACAATGCCGTTTTGGCGGCCTTGCAGCAGGCGGCCGCTCTCGGCATCCAGTTCCAGTATCTCGCGCAGCATCGCCTGAAGCTCCGCGATACGCGGTTCGCTATCAGTTCCCGCCTCCCCGGACACCCTGCGCAGGCTGTCATCCACTTTGGCGGACTGCTGCAACAACCGGCCCCGCTCCGCCAACAACGCGGCGAGATTCTCTTCCGGCATATCCATGAGGATGGCGTCGCGCTGCTGCCGCGCCAGCGCCAACAATGCGGCGAAGAGTTGGCGCTGTTTTTCCAGAAGCGATCCCAGTTCCCTGTTCATACCCCGTCCTTCGTTACCCCACGGCGCTAAAAACGTTTTGCTGTCCGCTTAACGGCGTGAACAGCAGATTGTGCCGCTGATAGCTGATATCAGTGGCGAATACCTGCGTGCTTTGGGCCATAAGATCGCTCACCGCCGTCTGGTTACCCGCATAATGGGCCATAACCTCCTGTTGCAGCCTGATTGTACCGTATTCGGGCTGCAAATGGCGGTCCAGCTTCTGCTGTAAACGGCTGGCGCCCAACGCCATCATCTCTTTTACTCCCCCGTTATTGCGCGACAGTTCTTTCCCCATCGTCGAACTGTCCAGCGTCATCTTGAAGCCGTTAGGCCCATTCACATCCACATGCCGCGTTTCGGCAAGTATTGATTGGGGTCCCGTGCCGGGCAGGGAACCGCCAGATTGCATGGATGGCAGTTGATCCAAAGCCAGCTGCGCGATCCTGTGCGGTTCGCTTTGCATCCCGATGCCAACATCGGCCACCGAACTGAAACCTCCCGCCGGTTTGGCGGGGGGAGTGAAAAATGAGCGGACGGTATCGGTATAAATATCCTGCAGGCGGGTGTTTTCGGACAGCGCGCCGCCCGAATAAATGGTTGTGTTCAGCAGATCAAGCGCCTGATTGTAGCTGTCGCTAAAAGCCGCCAGGGGGGCGATCCCCTTGGCCGGATCTGCGGTCACCTCCACGGTGGCGCTCCCCGCGCCTTGAAGGTTGAGCAGCAAACCTCCCACTCCGTTGGTAACGATGTTGGACGCGGTGACGTTGACATGGCCGTTTACGGAGAACTCGGCGGTCCGCGGCGGGGCGGACTGGTTGTTGGTATAGTTCGGCGTCAGAACTCCGGTATCCTGATTACGGGAGAGGATGCCGATGGCCTTCAGTATGTTATTCGGGTCTTCCATCCGGAAATTGATATTGCCGCCGTCGGCGCTTTGCAAAACCAACTGTCCCCCGGCCACGGTGGCGCTAACGCCGGTTTGGGCCGATGTGCCGTCAAGCCGCCGGTTCCCGTTCGTATCCTCGTTGGGGGCAAGGGTTCCCTGTCCGGCCTGGTTTTCGTTCCAATAAAACGAAGAGAGGTACTGCTTCCCGTCCCACGCGCCCGGCGCGGTGAGCGTTTGCAGTGTGCCATCGCCGTTTATATCCGCGGGGTAATCCAGCTTGCCATTGTGATTGGCGTCTTCGCCGTAGTTGATTTTGTCGCGGATGCTGATAAGGCTGTCGGATGCGGAGACCGTGCTCTGCCAGCCATTCAGCTTGAACGTGCCGGAAAGCCCCAACGCTGCGCTGGTATCGGCATAAACGCTGGAAGCCACCTGATCCGGTTTCGCCAGCCGGGTAACCTTCACGGCATAGCTGCCGGCGGGGGTGTTCTGCCCGGCGGAGGCGGTCACAACGGCGCTGTCCGAGCTTTGCGCGTTTTTAATGTTGAACGCCGCTGAATTTTGTATCTTGCCGGCGTTCGCCCGCAACGTCAGCAGCGTATTGTAGATGGTGTTCAGCTGCCGCCCCTGTTCCGCAAGGAAGCGGGCGCCAAACTGGAACTTGTAATCAAGCGCGGTGGCGTGCCGCCCCCCATCCAGCGCATCGGCAACTCCCTGCGCATTGATAGCGTTAAGCGGACTGTTGAGGGTCAAATCAACGCTCGGCACATTGCGGCGGGCAATACGGAAATCCTGCGTCACGGCCTTTTCGCCGCCGGTGAGGGTGAGGCTCCCCTGCACGGGGGCCTGCGCCGCCGAAGGGATAACCTCCTGCGCCGTTATTGGTGCGGGGGCCAGATTGTAATAGCTCTGGCTCCGCGACAGCGTAAAAGGGCTGCTTGCCAATATCACAAATGCCTCAAGTTAAACTTTTCCACGCCGATAACGTAAACGCGGGAGTTCAACCCCGCCCCAACCATCACAAACAAGCAAATCAAACGGTTATCGTGTATTCTCAACTCAAGTTAAAGTGTTACGCGCCGATAACCTAGTAGGGAGCAGGCGCACCTTCCGCGTGTGCCTAACTCCAAAAAAGGAGCCGCGGATTTGCACCGCACTATCTCTACTAGTACTATCGGAGTGAAAACTTGAATCTTTACGAAGAATTTTATTTTTTTGCGAAACAGCGGATAATCGGTTGAATTAATATGAATTGTAAGGCTTATTTTTACCCACCGCCCCTTACGCCCGCTGTTTGATAAGCGCTTCGAGGTATTTGCCGTAATCGGTGTTTTTATAGCGGGCCGCCTGCCGCAGAACCGAATCGGCGGCGATGAATCCCTGATTGTAGGCGATCTCCTCCAAACAGGCGACCATCAGCCCCTGCCGCTGCTCGATCACTTCGATAAAATTGCTCGCCTGCAAGAGCGATTCGTGCGTACCGGTGTCCAGCCATGCCACACCGCGCCCCATGAGTTCCACCTTCAGCTTGCCCCGCTTGAGATAGGCGGCATGAAGGTCGGTGATCTCCAGCTCGCCGCGCGGACTCGGCTTTATCTCGCGCACGATGTCGACAACATCCTTATCGTAAAAGTACAGGCCGACCACCGCGTAGTTGCTTTTCGGCATGTGCGGCTTTTCCTCGATGGAGAGCACCTTGCCGCCATCGCCGAATTCCACCACGCCGTACCGCTGCGGGTCTTTCACGTAATAGCCGAAAACGGTCGCGCCCCGGTTTTCCCCTTTCGCCTTTTTAACCTGATCGGCAAAGCCGTGGCCGTAAAAAATGTTGTCGCCCAAAATAAGCGCGGCCGGCCCCCCGGCCAAATACTCCCTGCCGATGATGAACGCCTGCGCCAATCCTTCGGGGCGCGGCTGCTCGGCGTAGGAGATGGCGATACCGAACTGCGTGCCGTCCCCCAAAAGCGCGCGGTAAAACGGCAGGTCGTACGGAGTGGAGATGAGCAGCACCTCGCGTATCCCCGCCAGCATCAGCGTGGAGAGCGGGTAGTAGATCATCGGCTTGTTGTAAACCGGCAGCAACTGTTTGCTGATGACCTGCGTGGCGGGATAGAGCCGCGATCCGGTTCCCCCCGCGAGAATGATCCCCTTCATCGTCCGCCCCCCTTCATTCGCGGTTATTCTACCAGCACTACAGGGTTTCGAGCATCTCTTTCAGCGCCTCGTCCCACTGGCGCAACGGGCGGCCCGCCAACGCCGCATAAGCGGAGCAATCAAGACGGCTGTTTTTCGGACGGCGCGCGGGGCGGCCCAGTTCATCGCTGGTGATCGGCTTCACCGCCACGCCGGAGATCCCCTTAAGCGCCAATACCTTTTCCGCGTACTCGTGCCACGTGCAGGCCCCGGCATTCGTTACATGCAGAATGCCGCTGGCGTTTTCTTCGATGCAGACAAGGATCGCCGCGGCGAGGTCTTTCGACCAGGTCGGTGCGCCGGTCTGATCGTTAACCATCTTGATCTCGGCCTGCCGCGCGGCCAGTTCCAGCACGGTGCGGACGAAACTCTTCCCCCGCCGCGAAAAAAGCCATGACGAGCGCACCACCAGCCCGCCGGGGATATCGAGGGTTATCTTTTCCGCTTCCCATTTTGTGGCGCCGTAGACGTTGAGCGGATGCGGCGGATCGTCCGGCGTATACGGGCCGTCCTTCGCGCCGTCGAAAACATAATCGGTGGAGATGTACACAAGGCGCGCGCCCGCTCCTCGCGCGGCATCCGCCACGGCGCGGGTTCCATCCACGTTGATCCGCCATGCAAGCTCTTGCTCCGTTTCGCACCGGTCAACGGCGGTCATCGCGGCGCAATGCACCACCACATCGGGCTTCAGCCGGTAAATGACCTCCCTCACGGCGGCCCCGTCGGCAAGGTCGGCCTCTTTACGCGTGACGGGGAACGCCTCCACCCCATCGCGCCCGGCAAGCAGTGCCATCAACGAACCGCCCACGCCCCCCGCCGCGCCGGTCACCGCGATGCGCATCGGCCTTATGATTCCGCGAGGCGGCGGGCGTAATGTTTTTCGTAGTAGGCGCGGTACTCGCCGCTTTTGATCGCGCCCCACCATTCGCGGTTTTCGAGATACCACCCGATGGTTTTTTCCATCGCCTCGTCGAACGTAAATGCCGGCCGCCAACCCAGCTCGCTCTCGATCTTCGCGCTGTCGATGGCGTAGCGCCGGTCATGGCCCAAGCGGTCCTGCACATTTTTTTTCAGGCTCTGCGGCTTGCCCAGTTTTTGCAGGATCAGGTCGGTGATGGAAAGATTGGTGCGGTCTTTCGTGCCGCCGATGTTGTAAACCTCCCCCTCCCTGCCCGCGAAGAGAACCTTCTCCACGGCGGCGCAGTGGTCGTCCACATATATCCAGTCGCGCACATAGAGGCCGTCGCCGTAGATCGGCAGCGGCTTGTCCTCCAGCGCGTTGGTGATGAAGAGCGGTATCAGCTTTTCGGGGAACTGGTACGGCCCGAAGTTGTTTGAACAGCGGGTGACAACCACCGGCAGGCCGAACGTGGCGTGGTACGAAAGCGCCAAAAGGTCGGACGACGCCTTGCTGGCGGCGTACGGCGAATTGGGATGGAGATGGGACGATTCGCCGGAATACCCTTCCGCGATGGAGCCGTACACCTCGTCGGTGGATACGTGCACGAATTTTTTAATGTTGTGGCGGCGCGCCGCCTCTAGCAAAACGCCGGTGCCCAGCACGTTGGTTTGCAAAAAAACGCCGGCGTTCTCTATGCTCCGGTCGACGTGCGATTCGGCGGCGAAGTGGATCACCGCGTCTGCCCCCGCCATCGCCGCGTCAACCGCCGCCGGGTCGCAGATGTCCCCCTTGACGAACGTATGCCGGTGATTTTTAAGTACCGGCTCCAGGTTGGCGAGGTTGCCCGCGTAGGTCAGCGCGTCCAGCGTGACCACCGCGCTTTCGTGCCGCCCCATGAAATAGCGGACGAAGTTCGATCCGATGAATCCGGCGCCGCCGGTGACCAGCAGCTTCACGTCAGCCGTCCTTGCGCGCCCATTCGTACGGGATGGAGGGGTCGTGCGCGTCCAACCGGAATTCGTCCGGCTCTTTGGCGTTGTACGGTTCCGTCGGGATGTTGAGCACCATCGACTCGGTCTCCGAGATTCCCTTGAAACCGTGCTGGATGTGGGGGGGAATGCTCACCAGCAGGTTGTTGTGCTCGCCGATGAAGAACTGGTTTATCTCGCCTTTGGTGGGGCTGCCGGGCCGGTTGTCGTACAGCACCAGTTTTATCATCCCTTTCAGGCAGGCGAAGTGGTCGGTCTGCACCTTGTGGTAGTGCCACGCCTTGACCACCCCTGGATAGACGAAGGTTACATACGTCTGTCCGAATTTCTGGTAGAAAGGATCGTCGCACCGCAGGATTTCCATCAGCCGTCCCCGCTCGTCCGGCACCATCTTCAACTGCTTAGTATTGACCTGATAAATCACCGCGTCCCCCTATCCCTAAACGGCCAGCCCCTGCCCCGCTTTATCTTGCCAAAGCGGGATGGAATACCCATTCCCGGAATCATACAACAACCGGGGGTTCGGCGGCTGGGCAAATGTGGGGTCTATAGACTGCATCGCAATCCCGTATACCTGTTAATCAAGGTAAGGTTTTTGCCTCTTGATGCCGAAAACGCTATATTGAGACAACCTTGAAACAGAAAAAGATCATTATCGCCAACCCGCCGGGGAAATTTCCGGGCAACCGCTACCCCTGCCCCTTTCCCAGCCGGTGGACATCCATTTTCCACAACTACCCGGTTTTCATCTTCTTCCCCTACCAGCTTGCCTACCTCAGCAGCCTGCTCAAGCGGGAGTTCCCGCAACACGCCATCAGGATGATCGACGGCACCTGGCTGCGCTTCACCGCCGAAGAGTACATCCGCTGGCTGGAGTGGCAAAAGCCGGACGTGCTGATATTTGAAACCGACACCGTAACCTACCACGAGACCATGAAGGTGGCCCGCGCCATCAAACAGAAGTACGGCACCACCATCATCATGACCGGGCAGTACTCCACCGTTTTTCCGGCGCAGGTGCTGGCCGACGGATGCGATTACGCCTGCGTGGGGGAATACGAGGAAACGGTGCGCGACATCGTGCGCGGCGACGACCCCAAGACCATTGCGGGTCTTCACCCCAACGGCTACCGCAAGGTGCTGGATATCGATTCGCTCCCCGACCCGGAGGACGACGACATACGCCGCATCGACTACGCATACCCCGGCGGCTGCCGATGGACCAAGTACACGTCCGTCGAGATACACGGCAGCCGTGGCTGCCCCTACAGCTGCGATTTCTGCGTGGCCGGAACCGTCTACTACGAAAAACCGAACTGGCGGCCCCGCTCTCCCCAGCGCATCATCAACGAGATAAACATACTCCGCCGCAAATACCCCTCCATCGAAGGGGTGTTCTTCGACGAAGAGACGCACATCGTGAAGAAAAGCGGGATACTCGACCTCTGCGACGCCATCATCCAGAGCGGCAACAACGACCTGCACTACGAGGCGATGGCGAACCATCAGCGGCTGGATGAAGAGATACTGGAAAAGCTGAAAAAGGCGGGCTACTACAAGCTGCGCATCGGCATCGAGACCATCGACCCCGCCACCAGCGAAAGTATAGGCCGCAAAACAAAGGCCGACCGCTTGCAGGAGATACTGCGCGAGGCGAAGAAACTGGACATCGAGATGTACGGCACATTCATCATCGGCGCGTCCGGCAGCACCCGCGCGGGGGACGTGGCGACCATCGAATACGGCGCGAAGCTGCTGGAGCAGGGGCTGCTTTCAAGCTGGCAGGCGTCCATCGCCGTGCCGCACCCCGGCACGCCGTTCCACGACAAGGCAAAGGAGCACGGCTGGCTGACCACCGATGACCCGGAACAGTTCAACGGCATCAACGGCTCGGTGCTTTCGTACCCCAACTACTCCGCCGAGGAGATCAAGGGGACCGTCGACATCATGTGGAAACGCTTCGAGAAGGCCACGCACGGCAAGGCGGCGGTGGCCACCCGCTGCATCGCGGCCGAAAAAACATGGCTGCCGCCGGAACAGCGGGACGACGTGCGGAAGAAACTGCAACAGCTCACGGCGGCGTTCAACACTGGCGATAACGAAACGACGCTGGCGATGGCCGACGGCATCATAAACGACTATCCGCAGGTGCTGCGCGCCCGCCACATAGTCGCCTCCGTTCACGAACGGCTCGGCTTTTTTGAAAAAGCGCGCGAGATATTCCGGTACATCGTCGCCACCGCCGCCGATTACGACGACGCGATACAGCACGGAGCGGCGGCGCATTTCCACCTCGGCTGGATGGCCTATCAGGACGGCGACAACGCAACCGCCCGCCACCACTTCGAGCACTGCATGCACCTCAACCCGGACCACCTGATGGCCCGCCGGTTTTACTGGATACTGCTCGATCAGGGGGCGACGCTCGGCATCGAATCGGCGTTCTGGGACAAGTTTGAAAAGGATTATTCCGGCGACGGCGCCGTGACCGCCCCGTGGGTCGATCTGCAACATGCCGCCAAGGTGCCCCAGTTGAACGATTTCTGGGCCGACCCGAAAGTGGAGGCGGTGCTGCGCGGCGCGGAAAAACAGCGGCTGATCGACGCCGCATCAAGACCGGAAGTGGAAACGGTGTTGGAGATCGGCTGCGGCGCGGGATGGCTTTCCCTCGAGCTGGCCCGGCGCGGCAAGAAAGTGACCGGTATCGACGTGAGCGGCGGCCGGATAGCGGCCGCGAAACAGTACGCCGCGAAAAACGGCCTGAACATCGAATACCTGCAAGGAGACGCTCTGAAATTCCTGGAGGAAAGCGGGCGCGCCTTCGACCGCATCGTGGCGTGGGACTCGCTCCATCACATCGCCAATCTCGCACGCCTTATGCGCGCCGTGAGAAAAGCGCTGAAGCCGGGCGGACGGCTGATCGCCTTCGATCACGTCGGCGGCAACGCCAAAGAGCACGGCGAGCTGGCGAATTCGTTTCTCAACACCGCAACGCTGGCCCAACTGCCGCGCAACGGCAACGGCCCGCACCTTGACGAAGCGCTTTCCCCCTACGAGGATGTGGGGAGCTTCCTGCTGGAAGAGACCATCCGCCGCCACATGCATGTGGTTGCCCACAGTTCCCACATCGCCTTCACCGGCATCATCGCCGCCACAATCGACTTTTCCATGACGGATTTGACGCCGTTGGCGCAATTGAAGGAAAAGGAGGAAGAAATGATCGCCCGGAAACAGACACGCGGCGAATACATCTACGTCGAGGCCGAAGCCCCGTAACGATGAAGCGGGCTGTGGTTTTTTGCACTGCCCCCGCCGCGCAGGTACGGGCGGCAACCGGGGCGGCGCTGGCCGGCCTCCTCCCCCACCAAATCTGGTTTGCCGGCCCGGCCAATTCGCCGTTCGCCGCCGAAAAAAACTTTATAAGCTGGGGCCACGGCCCCTTCACCGTTCAGGCCGGGGCAAACATCTGGAGCGCCGTACGCGCTCTTGATGCGGCAACAATCGTGCTGCCGCTGAACAATCCGGACGGCGAGGGGTATGGGCTTTTGCGGCTCTTCGCCCGCTGTATATTCGACGGCGAGATCATCGAACACGCGCCGGACGGCGCATTGCGGACGATGGAACTGGGCGCCCTTTCGTTGCTGCTCCGCCCGGAAGAACGGTGGCACGCGGCAATTATCGCGCTGCTAGGCATTGCGCGCCCCTTCCTCGGTTTCACTGGCGGCAAAGTGCCGCGCCCGGCGTTTCCCGGCAGGCTGGAACATACGGTCATCCGGGACGAACCAGGCGGGGCGGTTGACGTTTCCATCATCATCCGCAGCTATAATGAAGAGGCTCTCATTGGCAAAACACTGACAATGGTCTTTTCGCAGGAAGGATTTTCCGGCGAGGTGATCGTCATCGATTCCGAATCCACCGACCTCACTCGGGAGATCGCACTGCGCCATCCGGTGCGGCTTTTCAGTGTGCCCAAGAGGGCGTTCAGCTACGGCGCGGCGCTGAACCTCGGCGCGCGGCTGGCGCGGGGACGGATCATTGTGAACCTCAGCGCGCACGCCGTGCCGGCCGATCGCAACTGGCTGGCGTCGCTCATGGCTCCCCTTGCCGATGATGCGGTGGCGGGCGCATACGGGCGCGAACTCCCCATAGATGGATGGAACAGTTACTTCGAGGCCAAGATACTGCATGACGCCTTCGGGCCAAAACCGATGCAAAGCCGTGAAAATCCTTTTTTCAGCAATGCCAACGCCGCCATGCCCCGCAAACTGGTACTTGATACGCCGTTCGACGAAAACGTCGGCTGGGGCGAAGACGGCCTTTGGGCGCGCGAAATGCAACGCCGGGATCTCGCCATCGCCTACCGGCCCGATGCAACGGTGCACCATTCCCACAACACATCGATGTTCGATAATTTCACCCGCTGCCTGAAACACCACCGCACCCTTTTTTCAACACACCTGAAAGGGGGGGAGCGCGAGGTCTGCCGCGCTTTCTATAAGAAACTTCCCGGCCGCGCCGTCTCGTTCCGCCGCTTTCTCACCGAACAACGCGGCATGGCCCCGCTGAAGGCTATGCTCTACTCGCCATACTGTGAATATGTGAACTGGCTGGGCTGCGACGAAGCGGCGCGCGAAGCCGCAGATACAAAATGAAGTACGATCACCCCGCGTACAGAGACTGGGAACAACGGGTCGTTGATCCCCAAAGCGGACCGACGCATCTCACGCTGCTCTCCACCGGAAAATGCAACCTCGCCTGCTTCATGTGCGGCCACTCGCTGGTGGACGGCCTGCCGGTGGCCATTGATCCGGCATCCATCGATCCATGGCTGGAAAAAGCCCAGCGCGTGTTCCTTGCCGGGGGGGAACCGTTTTGGATGAGCGATAATGCGAATCCCCAGGCGGCAGCGATATTCGAAGGACTCATTAACCGCCATCAGCACCTCAAGATAAACGCCTACACCAACGGCACACTGATGAACGAGGCGATGGCAAAGCTGGTTCTGGAGCGGTTTGAGAGCATCCACTTTTCCATCGATACCATCGACCCCGCCATCTACACGAAGATACGGGGCAAACCCCTGCTGGCAACGGTACTGGAGAACGTGGAACGCCTGGCCCGGATGAAACGCGAACGGTGCCTCGGCAAGGACGATCTCCCGCATATCAACTTCAACACCATTTTGATGAACACTACCGTGCGCGGCCTTCCCGCCGTGGCGGAAAAGCTGGCATCGCTCGGCGGCAACAAGCAGTGCATCGTAAAGCTCTACAACGTGCTCGGCTTCGATTACCGTCAGGCGCTGGAAAACGAGATGGCGGCGAAGGGCGGTATGATGGCGGTTGAGAATATCGTCCGCTCATTTCAGAAAGGTATGGCGCACGAGGCGTTCGATGCGGGCAAATTCGACGCGGCGGAGCTGGCCGGTATCCGCGCCGCACTGGAAACAATATATGCCGAACACGGCATCGAGGTGGAAGACCAGGCCTGCTTCCTGAAGGCCGCCGCGCAAAAGGCCGCGCCAAGCGGTGCGGAAGCGGTATGTCCCGCGCCATGGGTGACGGGAGACATCCACGAGAACGGCAACGTACTCTGTTGCTGCGCCAACTCCACCATATTGGGAAACGTGCGGGAGCAATCTTTCGACGAAATCTGGAACGGCGCGGCGGCGCGGGATTTGCGCGCGTCATTCATCCGGGGCGAGATGAAAGGGTGCATCCAGAGCGGGTGCCCATCGTTGTATGAATATTTCACCGTGCGGCCGGACGCTTACGCGGGAGAGATGCTGGCAGCGCTTGAGCGCACATTTACACAACCCGAAAACATAACCTCCATCCTGCTGCTCCGCTCGGCCCCCGATTACCAAAGCCACCTCGCCACCCGCACTTTGGCGAAATATTTCCCCCACGCGGCTATCACTGTGGTTACGAACGGGGCGGGGGTGGAGGCCGTCCGGCGGTGGGCGTTGCCGCTGGAGGTGGCCGTCTATCCCGGCGCGCATTTCGAGCCGGAGACGTTCGCCCGCTGGTGGCGCGGCGGAAAACATCACAGCCTCGCCGTGGCGCTGTACAACAACAATGAGCGGCGCGGCTATGAACGGGTGGAGCTTATCCTTTCTTCGCTCGATGCGGGCTACCGCATCGGCGTCCGTCCCGACGGCCGTTTCCTGAAATTTTAACGTCCACCTTGCCCCGCGCGGCGAATAACTCTAAACTAAGGCCCATATGAAACGGGTATCGTTGCGGCACGGCGACCGCAAAAAAATGGATAAGGCGCAAGAGGTTCTGGAAGGGACTATCGTCCACCGCCGCCCTTTCCATGTGGAAGAAGGCATCTGGCATTTCGTGGTAGTGGGGCCGCACGCAAACGGCAGCACCGCCATCCGCACCGGCACCGCCGAACAGGCGCGCATACAGGCCGCGCCGATATACATCGCCACGCTGGGCGGCCCGCACATCCCCGATACCGACGGCATCCCGATAGAAGAATTCGCCTCCGGCGACCTGCCGCCGGAACTGTCGGGTCTCAAAATTTTCCATCTCAGTCCGCTGCGGCCCCTTTCCATCACA
>JAHFEJ010000022.1 GCA_023248535.1 Nitrospinales bacterium
CCTTCTTCGACAGCACTTCCGTGATCGACGCCGTCAACGTGGTTTTGCCATGGTCGACATGGCCGATCGTGCCGACGTTTACGTGCGGCTTTGTCCGCTCAAATTTCTCTTTCGCCATTTTTTTACTGCTCCTCCTGGAAAGCCTTTACGCGTTCGCTTTTTCCGTCCCGGCGTGCTTGGCGATGATCTCTTCGCTCACCTGCTTGGGCACTTCCGAATATTTCTTGAACTGCATCGTGTAGGTGGCGCGCCCCTGCGACATCGAACGGACGTCCGTGGAATAACCGAACATTTCGGCCAGCGGCACCTCGGCGCGGACGATGCGGGCGTTCCCGCGGTTCGTCATTTCCATGATCTTCCCGCGGCGGGACGACAGGTTGCCGATAACATCGCCCATGTACTGTTCCGGCACCACCACTTCCACGTCCATGATCGGTTCCAGCAGGACCGGGTTGGCCTTTTTGCACGCTTCCTTGAATGCCATCGAACCGGCGATCTTGAACGCCATTTCGGACGAGTCGACTTCGTGGAACGAGCCGTCGAAAAGATCGACGGAGACATCGATCATCGGGAAGCCGGCGATAACGCCCCCTTCGAGGGCCTCGCGGATACCTTTGTCGACGGCCGGGATGTATTCCCTGGGAATGACGCCGCCGACGATCTTGTTGTTGAATTTGTAATGCTCGCCGGCCGGAAGCGGCTCGACGGTGATCCAGACGTGGCCGAACTGGCCGCGGCCGCCGGTCTGGCGCACGAACTTGCCTTCCTGCTCCACCTTCTTCTTGATGGTTTCGCGGTAGGCGACCTGCGGCTTCGACACGTTGGCGTTGACGCCGAATTCGCGCCGCAGACGGTCGACGATGATCTCCAGGTGAAGTTCGCCCATCCCGGCGATGAGGGTCTGGCCCGTCTCCTGATCCACTTTCACATGGAAGGTCGGGTCTTCCTGCGCCAGCTTGCCCAGGCCGACGCCAAGCTTGTCCTGCTCGGCCTTGGACTTAGGCTCAATGGCGATTGAAATAACCGGCTCGGGGAATACCATTCTTTCCAGAACGATCTGGTTGGCTTCGTCGCACAGCGTATCGCCGGTGAGGGTATTTTTCAGCCCCACGACCGCGCAGATATCGCCGGCGCGGACTTCTTTAATGTCCTCGCGCTTGTTGGCGTGCATCTGGAGAAGGCGGCCGATGCGCTCACGGTGGCCGCTGCCGCGGGTTGAGTTGTATGCGTAGGTGCCGGCGGCAAGAACGCCGGAATACACGCGGACGAACGTCAGATGGCCGACGAACGGGTCGGTCATGATCTTGAACGCAAGGCCGGCGAACGGCTCATCGTCCGATGCCACGCGGTGCATGGGGGTGTCGCCATCCAGGGAAGTGCCGGTAACCGGCTTGACCTCGGTCGGCGAGGGGAGGTAATCGGTCACCGCGTCGAGCAGGGCCTGCACCCCTTTATTCTTGAATGCGGAGCCGCAGATCATCGGCACAAACTTGAAACCGACGGTTCCTTTGCGGATGGCTTCCTTGATCTCGGCTTCGGTGAAATCAGTATCGCCTTCGAGGTAGCGGCTCATAAGGGCGTCGTCCGCTTCGCAGACGGTTTCAAGCAGTTTCACGCGGTATTCATCGGCCTGCGCTTTCAGGTCGGCCGGGATGTCGACGATTTCAAAAGTGGAGCCGAGGGTATCGTTGGCGGTATATATGATCCCCTTCATCTTGACGAGGTCGACGATGCCGGTGAACGCCTCTTCAAATCCTATCGGCAGCTGGAGGACCAGCGGCGTATGGCCCAGCTTATCTTTCAACTCGTGCACGACATTGAAGAAGTCGGCGCCGACGCGGTCCATCTTGTTGACGAACGCGATGCGCGGAACATGGTACTTGTCGCCTTGGCGCCAGACGGTCTCGGACTGCGGCTGTACGCCGCCGACGGCGCAAAACACGCCGACCGCGCCGTCAAGGACGCGGAGGGAACGCTCCACTTCGACGGTGAAGTCGACGTGGCCGGGGGTGTCGATGATGTTGACGCGGTGGTTCTTCCAGAAGCAAGTGGTGGCGGCGGACGTGATGGTGATGCCGCGCTCCTGCTCCTGCTCCATCCAGTCCATGGTGGCGGTGCCATCATGCACTTCGCCGATCTTGTGGGTAACGCCCGTGTAGAACAGGATACGTTCCGTGACGGTGGTTTTGCCCGCGTCGATATGGGCGACGATCCCTATGTTCCGGTAACGATCAAGGGGCGTGATTCTTGCCATGACTGTTTATTACCAGCGGTAATGGGAGAAAGCCTTGTTCGCTTCCGCCATCTTGTGGGTGTCTTCTTTTTTCTTGATCGCCCCGCCGGCCCCGTTGGCGGCGTCCATGATCTCGGCGGCAAGCTGATTCGTGAATCCGCGCTCGGCGCGGTCGCGGGCCATGCTGATGATCCAGCGGACGGCCAGGCTGGTCTGGCGCGCGGGGGCGACCTCGACCGGCACCTGATAGGTGGCGCCGCCTACGCGGCGCGATTTCACTTCCAGCATGGGACGGGCGTTCTGCACCGCTTTTTTGAAGATCGGGAGCGCGTCCTTGCCGGTTTTTTCCTTGACGATCTCCAAGGCGCCGTAGAGGTGCCCTTCGGCCGGGCTTTTCTTGCCCTGGATCATGATGGCATTGACGGTGCGGGTGATCAGCACATCGTTGTAAATCGGATCCGGGAGGATTTCCCGTTTAATGACTCTTCTTCTGCGCGGCATACCTTAAATCCCCTTTACTACTTCTTGGCGCCCTTTGCGCCTTTTTTGACATCCGCGGCACCGCCGCCGGCCTTCGGCCGTTTCGCGCCGTACTTCGAACGCGACTGTCTCCGGGCGTCGACACCCTGGGTATCCAGCGTGCCGCGCACGATGTGGTAACGCACGCCGGGAAGGTCCTTCACGCGGCCTCCGCGGATCATGACGATCGAGTGTTCCTGAAGATTGTGTCCGACGCCCGGAATGTAGGACGTCACTTCATACTTGTTGGTGAGCCGCACGCGGGCCACTTTGCGGAGCGCCGAGTTCGGCTTCTTGGGCGTGGCGGTGTACACGCGGGTACAGACGCCGCGCCGCTGCGGGCACGACGTGAGCGCGGGGCTCTTCGTCTTGTAGTTCAGTTTCTCCCGTCCATGACGGACAAGCTGGTTTATCGTCGGCACAGTATAAGTCCTCCTAAGTCTTTCCTCCATCACGCGGCATGTGCGCGACTTCTAAAAAGAAAAAAAGATTCTATGCAGACCGGGCCGCAATGTCAAACTATTTTTATTCTATTTTTCGCCTTCCCCCCGGATCACCCCTGCAACCACCCCGAAGCAGGCGCAGTCTTATAGGTGCAAAACCGGGAAAGTGTTATATACAATGGTGCCCGTCAACCACAACCGGAGGCCGGAAGAACACCGATGACCAAACGATTGCGATCAGCCGCCCTGCTCGTCCTGCTGGCGGCGGGGCTTCCCCTTATGCCCGCGGCGGCGGCGGATCAACCCCAACTGTCCCTTTCAGCCGACAAAAATAAAGCCGGCGTGGACGATACCGTTGAACTGCAACTCACCATCAGCGGTTCCGGCGCCTCTTCCGCCGGCGAGCCGGTCATCGAGGGGGTGGAGCATTTCGACCTGCTGGGCACCAGCCACGGGGACCAGCTTTCCATCGTCAACATGAACATCACCCGGTCCACAACCTGGCGTTATACGCTCCGCCCCAAAAAGGCGGGGGAATCGGTAACCCTGCGCGCAAAAGTGCCGGTGGGGGGAACCAATTACCTTTCCGGCACCGTGACGATTGAAACAACGAAGGGGGGCGGCGGGCCGGCCCAGCATCCCCCCGGCATGTTCAACCTTCCGCCGGGAGTATTCAATTTCCCCTCCCCCTTCGATACGCGAGGCCCCCGCAAGGACGATTTCATCCTGCAGGCGCGGGTGACGCCCGCGGCGGTCTACGCGGGTGAAGAAGCGGTTTACACCCTCGCGTTCTACCAAGGGGCCGACGTTTACTCCAATGTCAACTTTGGGCCGCCAACGCTCAAGAACATCTGGAGCGAACAACCCGAAGACGGCCAGAGGCACGAGACGAAGCCCGCGCGGCTGGGCGGACGCGATTACACGCTGACCGAAGTGAGGGTGTTGCTCTACCCGATGTCGGCGGGAGAGGCGGCGATCCCCGCCGCCACCGTTTCGTTCCAGCCAAGCCCCTTCTCCGCGCCGGTGACCATCAAGAGCAATGAACTGGCGCTGAAGGTTAAACCGCTTCCCGAGAAAGGGAAGCCGGCCGGATTCAGCGGGCTGGTTGGAAATTTCGCCATCGCATCGGCGGTTCCACAAAAAAGCGCCGCCGCCGGACAGCCGCTCACGCTTGCCGTTACGGTATCGGGACGCGGCGCGTTACACGCCATTCCAAAACCGGAGGAGCCGGCCATCGACGCGGAACGGTACGATCCGGAAATAAAAGACGCATTCCACCGCGGCGCGCACGGAAATGAAGGGAGCCGCACCTTCAGCTACATCATTGTGCCGAAGAAAGAGGGAACGCTTGCCATCCCCCCGTTCTCCCTCGCGTTCTTCAACCCCGTATCCGCCGCCTACGAAACGGTCAAATCCGCGCCGCTGACCCTGACCGTGGCCGCTGCGGCGGCGGGATCCGCCGCGCCAACCGCCCCCCCTCCTCCCGCGCCGGATGTTAAATCGCCCGCCACGGCGGAGGAAAAACCGTTTTACCGGCAACAACTTTTTTACGCGGTTGTGGCGGTATTATTGGTGGCGGCGCTCGGCATCATGCTCCACAAACGCCGCCGGCCCGCAATCAGCGGCGGCACCGCCGCCGAACAGGCGCTTCGGGCGGAACCGGTTGCCCTTGAACGGCTGGCCCGGGCCGAGGAGTTTTTACGCCGCAATGAAACCGCCGCCTTTCTGGGCGCGGTGGAACATGCCATGCGGGCTTACCTGTCCGCCAAGCTGGCCATTCCACCGTCGGCAATCACCCCCGACGACATCGCCCTCCGGTTGCCCGCGGAAACGTTGGCCCGTTACCGGGAATGCCTTTCGGTGTTACAGGCATGCTTTGACGCCCGCTACTCTCCCGGCACTGTTGAAAACGCCACGGCCCTTCTGGAACAGGCAAAAAAAGCGGTCACAATAAAGATTTAACCATGCGCGGATACTCTCATACCACAATTGGGTTATGTCCTCCCGGATGATAACTCGAAGTAAGCCCCTCAATGTCATTTGTCTTGAGCTGTAACAATAAGCCTGGGAACAAAACCCCTCCAATGTTTTTAATATACCTGTTTTATTACATATGGTAAATTGCCGTTACATGACTGGCGGGAAAAAAAGGAGCGGGTGTTGAAGATAGATAAAGACCGGCGGCGGATCACCATCCAGAACATTCAGGATTTGCCGACGCTTTCAGTGGTTATGGCCAAAATGGTGGAAATGCTGGACAGCCAGGAGGCTTCCCCCAAAGAACTGGCCGACCTGATCGCGGAGGACCAGTCGATACTTTCAGCGATCCTTAAGCTGGTGAACTCCGCATTTTACGGCTTTCCCCGCAAAATCACCTCGGCGCACCAGGCAGTGGTGATCCTGGGATTCAGCACGGTGAAAAGCATTGCGCTGGGAGCCTCCATCTTCAAGGCGAAGCCGCGCAAGGGGGGGAAAGAGGTATTCGACCGGAGCGGACTATGGGTACACTCACTAGGAGTGGCCACCGCCTCAAAACTGATTGCGCAAAAAATCGGCCACGGCGATACCGACGAAGCATTTGTGGCCGGCCTTCTGCATGATGTGGGCAAAGTGGTGTTCGACACCCAATTTCCCGCCGAGTTTCTCGAAGTGGTGGAAAAGGCCGAAGACGAGAATATCCTGATCCTTGAAGCGGAGCGGGGAATCCTGGGCCTGAATCATGCCGAGGCGGGACAAATTCTGCTGTTTAAATGGCAACTGCCGCTGCCGGTGGTGAATGCGGTGGGCTTTCACCATGACCTTGAAAAAGCCCCCGCCACCTACCTCCGGCTTGCGGCCATCGTGCATTTGGCCGACATCATCTGCCGCAAGCTCAAAATCGGGTCCGGCGGGGACACCCGCATTCCAAAAGCCGACCGCAACGCCATGAAAACGCTCCATATCACCACGCCGATGCTGGAAGAAGTGCTGAAGGAAACCCGTGCCCAAAAAGAACTGATCGAACTGTTTAGGGATATCTGATGAGCGAAAAAACATCCGGCGTTTCCGCCACCCTGCGGCGCAGATTGGCGGCCGCCGTCCGCGAGCGCACGATGTTCGGCAAAGCGCTTGCCGAAGCCAACGCCCGCTTCGCCGAAAAGGTAAAGGAACTCTCGCTCCTCCGCCGCATTGGCGATTCCATCAGCAGCAATCTGGACGAACGGGCCGTCTGCGAAAGCCTGGTGAACATTATCACCTCGGAGATGACGGCTGAAAACTGCTCCGTGATGCTGCTGTCGGATGACGGGGGACACCTGACGCTCCGCGCCGTCCAGGGACAAACGGACGAGACGCCCCGCTTTTTCGATGCCGGCGATCCCGCGGCCCCCCGCATTCCCATCGGCAAAGGGGTGGCCGGCATGGTGGCAAAAACGGGCAAACCGATGTTGGTGAAAAATGCCGCTGAGGAGCGGCATTTCAGAAAAATCCCCGGCCGCCTTAAAAATATCAGCTCGCTGCTCTGCACTCCGATCGCCGGCGAAAAAGGAACCGTCATCGGGGTGCTGAACCTTTCCCACCCGGACATCGGCCAGTTCTCGCGCGAAAACGAGCGGCTGCTGCGCCTGATCGTCAATCATGCGGCGCTGGCGTTCAACAACATCCGGCTTTTCACCCGCATACGCAAATTCAACGAAGAGCTTGAACACGCCGTGACGGAGCGCACCAAAGAGCTGCGCGACTCCGAAGGCAAATACCGCGCCCTGATGCAGCAGAGTTCCGAGGGGATCGTGATCGCCGGACGTGAAGGGGTGATACGGGAATGCAACGGCGCCGCGGGGGCGCTGACCGGCCAAAAACCGGCGGCGTGGGTGGGACGGCATCTTGAAGCGATGATGCCGGATGCCGCGCCAGCCATCCTGAAACATTTGGGGAGCGCCGCCCCGAAGCGCCGCGCGCCGGTCGCCGTGGAAACCGTTCTGCGCGCCCCGCGCGGAAAGCGTGAAACGCCGGTCAGTATCGGGGCGAACCTCATCGCGCTGGCCGCGGAGCCGGTCATCCACATAACCATGCGGGACATCACCCAGCGCGCCCTGCTGGATGAAAAACTGCGGAACTATTCGCGCAATCTCGAAGAAGAGTTCCGGCGGCGCACACGCGAACTCAAAGCGGCGCAAAACGAATTGATCCAGGCCGCGAAACTGGCCGCGCTGGGCGAACTTGCGTCGGGCGTCGCCCACGAGATCAACAATCCCATCGCCATCATCGCTGGCTACACCGAAGACCTGAAAGACCGCCTCCTCAAGGGGGAATCGCCCGGTATGACAACCCTTATCCGCACCCTCAACCTGATCACGGAGAGCGCGCAGCGCGCCCACGCGATCACCCAGGAGATCCTTGACTTTTCCACGCCCCGCGCCACCCGCTTCGCGGTGTATAATATCCGCGAGTTGCTGGAGACCCCGCTGGCGATGGTGCGGCAGCGGATGAAGAACCTGGGGCTTTCCATCATAGTGAAGGGAAGCGCGTTAAATAGCAATATCCGTACCGACAAAAGCCATGTCGTGCAGGTGATGATCAACCTGCTGAACAACGCCATCGACGCCTCGCGGAAAAATGACACAATAAATGTAACCGCCAACATATGCAACGGGTTGCTGGAAATCACCGTCACCGACAGCGGCGGCGGCATTCCGAAGGAACTCATGGGTAAAATTTTCGATCCCTTTTTCACGACAAAAGAACCGGGCAAGGGGACGGGCCTGGGACTTTCCATTTCGTACCGCATCGTCCAAAAACTGGGAGGGCACTTAACCGCCGCATCCCGCCCCGGAAAAACCGCTTTTACCGTGCAATTGCCCTTTGAGGCAGGAACGGCTGCGGATTCGTATATAGGAACCCAAACAAATGGCTGAAAAAATAAATCTCTTGGTAGTGGACGATGAAGGACCCTTTCGCGAGCTGTTGGTGGAGCGCTTCTCCCGGCAGGAATTTACCGTCACCGGCTGCGCCAGCGGGGAAGAGGCTGTGGCCGCCGCGGCGGCGCAGGAATTTGATGTCGGCGTCATCGACATCCGCATGCCGGGGATGAGCGGCATCGACCTGTTCCGCGCCATCCGTAAAACGCAACCCCAGTTCGAAGCCGTGGCGCTTACGGGACAGGCGACCATCGACAACGCCATCGAGGCGATGAAACTGGGCTTTTATGACTATATCGCCAAACCGACGAAGCTGTACGAGCTGGAAATAATCATCCGCAAAGCCTATGAAAAGAAAATGCTGGCGCTGGAAAACATGCGCCTGAAGGGCCGCATCGGCCTGCATGGCGTCCACTACGAGATTGTGGGCAAAAGCGGGAAGATGGCTGAAATCCGCGGCACCATCCGCAAGATCGCCGATTCCACCGCGCCAGTGCTCATCACGGGGGAAACCGGTACCGGCAAGGAATACGCCGCCCGCGCTATCCATCAGGCGGGCATGGCCAAGGACGCCCCCTTCATCCCCGTCAACTGCGGCGCCCTCCCGCACGGCATACTGGAAACGCATCTTTTCGGTCACGAGGAAGGGGCCTTCACCGGCGCAGTCGGAAAAAAAGAAGGTTGGCTGGAAATGGCGGCGGACGGGACCATCTTCCTGGAAGAGATCGAGGACCTCCATCCCTCCACGCAGGTCAAATTGCACCGCTTCCTCGAATCGGGCAGTTTCCAGCGTGTGGGCGGCAACAGCAATATCGGCAGCACCGCACGGGTGATCGCCAGCACCCAGGCCGATCTGCGCGAGTTGACACTTAAGAAGGCGTTCCGCGAAGACCTCTATTACCGCCTGGGCGTTGTAACGGTCCATATGCCGCCCTTGCGCGAGCGCCGGGAAGACATACCGGAACTGATCACCGCGTTTCTGAATGGAACGGGGAGCGGCAATAAAAAATTCAGCGTCAAAGCGGTTAACGCCATGCTGAAATACGACTGGCCGGGCAACCTGCGCGAGTTGCACAATGTGGTGGAGCGGACCGCGCTGCTTGCATCGAAAAACACCATTCAGGCCAAAGACGTGCCGCTTTCGCTGGATAAGAAATCCAAAGGCGGCAAACTGCGCCACCTGATGTCGCTTGCGGAAGTGGAGAGGGAGCATATTCTCTACGTTTTGAGCGCCTGCGGCGGCAACATCTCGCGGGCTTCGCGCATCCTGGGGGTCAGCCGCCCCAAGCTTTACCGCAAAATCGGCCAATACAAAAACGGCGGAAAAAAGGACTGACCGCTTGTTCCGCCAGGGGAAAAGACGTCCCTTGGCGGTTTGACTCGCCGCCGGTGCGGCCTTATAGTGGATGATCTATGGCGAAATGGATTTTTGCGGCCTTCCCGATTCTGTTGCTTATGCCGCTCTCCGCGATGGCGGTGGAGCACTGTCCCCACGGGCAGAACCCCGGTATCCGCCACATGGCGCGCGCCGGATCCGTTGAAAGCGTCCCGGCCGCCAGAACCGCCGCGCCCTGCCCGGATCATTCGAATCAGCCATGCACAATCAACGCGGGAATGATGCCCAAATGCAGCATGGAAGGGTGCTGTATAAAATCGGACGGCCCGCGCTCCACCGGCCTCAGCAACCGCCCTCCCGCCAACGACGACCATGCATTAAGCAGTTCCATCAGCCCGCCCCAAACCGGCGGACGGCTGATCGGCGCCGCTCCCCATTCCTGGTATCCCCCGCGGGACCGGATCGAACCGGCCCTGCGCCCCCCTGCTGCCTAACCTCCCCTTTTTAACCGGTTTTTCAAGTAAACCCCCGCCTGAAAGCCCGCATTGCGGAGTTAGGGCGGAACGAAATAACAACTTATACGGCAGGAGAATTCATGAACAGACGCGAAATGCTTACCACCGTCGGCGGCATCGCCGCCATAGCCGCGACTTCGGGCATCGCCTTCGCCGCCGAGAAGGGGCACGAACACCACGCGGCCGCCCCGGCGAACGCCGCGCTGGCAACCGCCGCGTTTGAATGCGTCCGGGTGGCGGAAGCGGGCATACGGCATTGTCTGGTGGAATTGGGCAAAGGGGACAAATCGCTTGCCGAATGCGCGGCCAAAATGAACGAACTCAAGACCGCCTGCACCGCCCTGGGGCTGCTTTCCTCCTTTGAATCGGCCCATGCGAAGGCCATGGCCCAGCTCACCATAAAGGTGTGCGAGGACAGCGAAAAGGAATGCCGGAAATTCGACAAACATAAAGAGTGCGTGGATTGCGCCGAATCGTGCAAGAAATGCATCGAGGAATGCCGCAAGTTCGCCGCATAACCTTTGAATTGCCGCGCGCGTTTCCCAAACAGGGGAGACGTGCGCGCCACAAACACCTTTAAAAAAACTGTAAGGACAAATAACCAATGAAACGTATCGCCATTCTCGCGCTGGCGCTTATCGCGGCCTATGCCCCGGCAAGCCATGCCTGCGAATTCTGCACCCTGCATAACGGGCTGGGACAATACAACAACCAGGGGGATTTCGTCAGTCTCACCTACCGCATCACCACCGCATCCACCGTCGTTGACGGCGGCTCGGCCGTGCAGCCTTCAACCGGCCAAAAACTGGTCATCAACACCACGCAGCTTTATTATCAACACGCGTTTTCAGACGCGCTGAAGTTGCAGGTGGTGCTGCCGAATATCCAGAAAACCGCATCGACGAACGGAACCACGAACGACTCGTCCTCCGGTATCGGCGATGCCATCGTAATGGCCCGCTACGCGTTCTGGGGCGATGACAACCAGTTCGCCGGCGCAATCGTGGGGTTGAAGCTGCCGACGGGAGCGAAGAAAGAAGCCACCGGCACCACCACCTTTTCACCCGACCTGGCCCTTGGCACCGGCAGCACGGATCCGCTCATCGGGATCGTGTACAACCACAACATCGGCAACTGGAACTACTCCGCCGATGCCCTCTACAAGATAGCCGGGAAGGGATATGACGGCTATCAGTTCGGCAACGTTCTGAATCTGGGATTAAGCGGCTATTACGGTTTTCATGAATACTTCAACGCCGGCATCGGGCTGAACGGCGAGATCATGGCGGCGGATAAAGACAACGACGGCACGGTGACCGGAACATCCGGCACGGTGGTCAACACCGGCGGCACCGTATTCTTCGCCAGTCCGGCCTTGCAATTTACCATGCAGAACTTTTATGCCGAGTTGGCGTACCAGATTCCGGTCTACCGCAATTTCATCGGCACCCAGCTGGTGGTGGATAACAAGCTTATCGTCAGCGTCAGATACGCGTTCTAGTTAAACGTTACGCAGCGTACTATCCGTTCCCCGCACTAGCGGCGGGGAACGGAAAAAATCAGTCAGCTAACCTGGAAATTGAACGGTATCCGCACCTTGACGGCGACCGGCTTTCCCGCCATATATCCCGGCTCGAATTGGCTTTGTTTCAGCGCGGCTATCACCGCGGCATCGAATTCCTCGCCGCCGCTCTGGGCTATGCGGACGTCGTCCACTCCCCCTTTTTCATTGATAAAAACTTCAACAACCACGCGGGCTTTCCGTCCCGATCTAAGCGCCGATCTGGGATAGGCCGGTTTTATGTTCGTCCGGAAATACGGAAGGTTCGTTAGCTGATCCGTCTCCTGATATGCGGGCGCGGCGGGAAGGCTATCCATCTGCGGCGCGGGGGGCACATTTTGAGCCACCGTTTCGGGGGCCGGGGCGACATCCGGTTGCGGCGCCGGGGACGGGGCTTCCTCCTTTGTTTGCACCGGTTCCGGTGTTACAGGGATTGGTGGCGGTTTGGGTAGAGCCGCGGCCTTTGGGAGCGGCGCCGGTGCGCGCTCCATTACCGGGGTGTGGGAAACAGGTTGCGCCCTGCGCGCCACCATCGGCGCTTCCCGAAGCCGGAATAGCTCCGTCGGCACATACTCCTTTTTAGCGCCCAGCGCCCACGCGGCGCAAGCGAACACCGCGCAGTGAACCGCCAGTGAAACGGCGGCGGCCGGGAACCAGCCGGCATTTACTTTCTTCATCATTTCCTCCATCCCCTCAAACAGGATTCTTGGGCCGGGTAATGATATCGATATTGTGTATCCCCCGTCCCCTGAGAGCGTCTATGACGCCCATAAAATCGCCGTGACGGCAGTTCTCGTCCGCTCCCAATACCACTTCCGCTTCGGGGGACAGGCTTTGAACCGCTTTTTCCAACTCTTCCCGCGATACCTTCCGCTGGTCGATGTACATCGCCCCCCCGCCATCGATGTTAATGACTGTTTTCGGCTTTGTCTGATCCGGCGCAACGGCGCTGGAGGCCTCGGGAAACGTCATCTCTATGAGCTTCAGGTTCAGGAACGTGGTGCTGGTAATGAAAAAAATGAGGAGGATCAGCACGAGGTCTATCAGGTTCACCGGGGCCATCTCGATATGGAACTCGGGCCTTCTCCTGCGCCTCACGGTTTTTCCCCCTGTGTCCGCGAGTCAACATTCCCCAGAAGGCGGTAAAGCTTTTCCTCCACCGCGAGGGAAACTTTCGAAGCGTGCACCTCGAACGATTTGTAAGCCACCATGGCCGGAATCGCCACCACCAGCCCGCCAACCGTATCCAGCAACACCTCTTTGATGCCGTGAGCCACGGTTTTGGGGTCGGTCAACCCCAAAGACGAAACCCCTTCGAATACATGGAAGACCCCGATGAATGTGCCGATAAGCCCTATCATCGGCGCAAGCGTGGCGATGAGGCCCAAAATGGTCACCCGTTCCATCAGCTTCCCGTCGAGTACGCCGAGCTTGGTCTGGATGAACGGTTCCCGCGAGCTGCCGTTGTCGTATGCCGCTATCTCGCCAAATACCTTCTTGATGATCCCTTCCGGCAGTTGTCCCGTTTGATCCAGCCCTGTGATCCGGTCGAGCGCCCGCAACTCCCGCCCGATTTTCCTAAACTCGGCGATTTTTGCCACCATAACCGTTATCGAGCCAACGCTGATGGCCATCAGCAGCCTCATGCAGTAATCGCTGTGGGCGATAAACTCCATCATGTATTGCATAAAACCTCTTTCCGCGCCCCCGCTATCACCGGGCCATGCGCATTAACGAGCGGGCATTCCGCATCTCATCCTTGGACCACGCCACCGCCACCGCGCCGGCCGCGTTCGTAATGACCACCGGTGAGGAAGATCTCCGCACTCCATCGCTCAAGCGCCGCGCCGCCGGGGCGGACGCCGCCTTGAACATGATGTGTCCGAAAACAGGGGTCACTTCCTCCCACGCCAGATAAACCTTGCCGCCAGCCACCGCGAGAGCCGGATGGTCCGGGAAAAACCCGGCGGTGGTGACAACTTCTTCCTTCGTGAAGGTCACGCCGCGGTCTTGCGACACGGCGTAATAGATGGCCGGTTTTCCGCCCCCTTCCGAATACCAGATGATGTGCAGTTTGCCGGCGGCATCCACGCCAAGTCCCGCCCCGCGGTGGGGGCAGCCGGCGATGACCCACTTATCGTTGCCTACTATGGCGGGGAGGCTGAATGTTTTGCCGCCATCGCGCGACGAAGCGGCCACCATCTCCCTCACATCGTTTGCAAAGACCTTGCGCCACGCGGCGTAGATCGTGCCATCCGGGGCGACGGCCAACGCGGTGCGGCAACAGGGGCAGGAATTGCCGTCTATCTTCACGTTCGGCGAGAAGCTTTTGCCGCCATCGCGCGAAACGGCGAAGTATGTCGCCGATCCGGCGGTCGCCTTTTCCCGCCCATCGAGCCACGCAAGATAAATGGAGCCATCGGGTCCCACCGCCATCGACTCAAACCCGGCGGATGCGGGCTGCGGCGAATCGCTCACTTTCATGGAGGGGGAAAAGGTTTTGCCTCCGTCAGGCGAACGGCTGAATCTAAGCTCCGCCGCAAACGGCGCCCCCGCGCGGGGCGTTGTCCACGCCACGTAAAGTTCGCCTTTTGCCCCGATGGCAAGCATGGGGGAACCATGTATGCCGGCCGGCTCATCGCTTCCGCCATTCACCAATACGGGAGCCGGGAAATCTTTTCCATCCGCGGATGCGGCAATGTAAAGGAGGTTGCGGTCCTTTTCTTCTTCAAACCATGCCATGTAAACCGCGCCCTTCGCGTCCATCGCCATCGCGGGGGTGGAAACCCCCTTTGAGGGATGCGTTATGCCGGCGATTTCCGAGAATTCCATCTCCCTGGAGGTCTCGGCAGACCAGCCCGGAGCGGCGCAAGCGAGTATCAGGATGGAGGCCGCCAGCGCGGCGGCCCCCATTTTAGTTATCCCAAACATGGTTGCGCTTCTCATTTGAAGCGGTATTCCACGCCCGCCGAGAACGTGCGCGGCATGCCGGGGGCGAACTGTTCGCCCGACGCGGCGGTGTAGGCCGACAACATGGCGTAGCGCTGGTCTGTCACGTTGGCGATGCGGCCAAAGAACTCCAGGTTGTCGCCAGCCTTGTAGGAAGCCCGAAGGTGGAACAGGTCGTGCCCGGGGTATTTGTGGGTGTTGTCATCATCCATCCAATAGCTGCCGAGACGCTCCCATTCGGCTTCAACACGGCCGCCGTGGAGCGCCGCTGGACGCCAGTTAAACCGCACGTTGCCGATCTCGTTCGGGGCGGATGCCTGTTCTTTGCCGTCGTAGGTCACGCCGGTTTTCGGGCTCCAGTTCCCGTAGGTGTGCTTGGCGTAGGAATAGGCGATCTCCATTCCCACGGTTTCGGTCAAACGGGTGGTGATCCCCGTTTCGACGCCGCGATGCAGCGTTTCGCCGGCATTGAGCGTTTCGCGGGTATTGTCCGTGGTGTTGGTGTAGCTGACGATGTCGTCTTTTTTCGTCATGTTGTAAACGGAGATTTCCCAGCCAAAACCCTCCCCCACCTCGCCGCGCAGGCCGAGGTCGTAGCTATCGACTTTGACCGGCATAAGGTTGACCGTGCTGACCGCCTGCCCTTGGCGGAAAAGCTGCCCTTCGGAAGGGGCGCGGAACGCGTGGCGGTACGAAAAAAAACCGTTCAGCGAATCTGCGAAGCGGTAGGTGAGGCCCGCCTTCGGGCTTAAATGCGTGAAGCTGACGTTTGTGCTGCCGGGGCGCAGGTGTTTGTTGTCGACGGCCGGGCCGGTAAGGTTATCGTTGTAGTTGTATCCCATGTTGTCGTAACGCAGCCCAACGTTCAGGCGCAGGTTATCCGTGGGGGAAAGCTCCGTATGCACATAGGGGGATATTCCCTGATAGGTAACCTTGTAATCATACGTCTTCACGCCAAGGGTGTATGCGGTATAGATGCTTCCGGTCTTGGTGGTCGTCAGTTTATCCTCGTCATAGCGGCCGGGACTGTAATCGACGTCCGCTCCCACGATAATGCGTGTCCGCAAAGACTCCAAATCGACGCGGTATTTCGCCTGCGCGCCAAGCGAGTTGTTGGCGGTGGTGTAGCGCTGGGCGTCATAGGAGAGCGACCAGTTTGGCAGAATATCCATGCTGTTCGACCGCACGTAAGGGGTGATGCTGACCAGCGTATTGCCCGATTCTTTTTCGTACGCGGAGGAAAGGCGGATCGCCTGAACCTTCCGGTAGGAGATCGGCGTGTAGTTGGTGGTGGGGCTGTTCTGGTAATCGGCAGCCGAAATTTGCGAAGTGCCGGCGGTCTGCTGATCGATACCCGAATAGGTGGCCACCGTTTTGAACTGCGAGCCGCTTTCGGTTTCCGCATCCCAGCGGAAAGTGCCGGCCTGGCGGTCGAACTTGGTCGAGTCGCGCCAGCCGTCGGTGTGGGTCGAATTCAGATTGACGCCAAGGCCGTGGGCGCCCGCCGATACCAGCCCGCGCCGGAAACCGAAGCCACCCATCTCCAATGTCAGATCCAGCTCCGGGTCAACCGGCGCGGGGCGGGTGAGCACGTTCACGGTGCCGCCTATCGCGTCGCTTCCGTACAGCGCGGTGCCAGGCCCCTTGACCACTTCGATGCCGCCCGATTGCGGGATGTTCACTTCATACAAAGCATTGTGATTGAAAAACCCGGTGGAGCGGGTCGGAATGCCGTCTTCCAGAAAGAGATACACCGGGCTGGTGGTCATCGGCTGGCGGATGGATGTCATATGCCCTTCGCCGCCGGTCACGTTCACATACACGCCGGGCACGCGTCCCATGATTTCCGCGGGATGCTGCGGGCGCACTTCCTGCACTTCCTTTTCCTTCACGCCGCCGACCGCCAACGGCGTCTCCGCCTTGGTTTCCTTTTCGCGCGTGCCGGTAACGACGACATCTTCAAGAACCAACGCCGGGCCTTTGTGTTTTTCCTGTTCCGCCGCCGGGACCGCCGGTTTTTCCACAACCGCTGGCGCCTCTGCCGCCGTTTCTTCCGCAAATGCGGGTATCGCCATCGCCGCGCAAAGGGCGGCGCTCAATATCAGTTTTTCAAAAAATCTTCTGTGCATAATTCCTCAAGATGTATAAAACATGCCTAAAATCCCACTGTTGACGCCTCATGGGCCGTCTTGCGCGGAACCCGCGCGTAAAAGGCGTACCTTGGACGTTACTTAAGGCCGATTGAGAAAATCAGGCGGAAGGAGGACGTGGAACAGGCGGGTAATAGTTGGAAATGGTTTCGAGGAGATAAGGGGAGACAGGCCCCTTTAGGGAAAACGGATTAAGCCCCTCATGGACGTCAATCGCCATTTCGGGGGAAACTTTGGGTGAGAATCCGCTGTCAGCAGCAGGCAATTCGCTTTTTATGCAGCAGCCATGCATGCCGCATTTCATGAGGGCGCGTTGCGAAGAACACGAATGAGTGACACCAGGATGGAAGGCACAGGCCTCTTTCATGTTGTGGGCTTCGGTTGTAGATACAGGCGCGGTTTGGGGAACCTCTTCCATACCACCGGAAAGAGCCGTGGAATGTTTGTGACCAGCGTGATGCCCCTCGTCAATTGCGTCCGCGCCAGCCACGATGGTTTCCGCGTGGTGACAGGATTCCGCCGCCCAGGCAAATCCCGGCAGCAGAAAGGCAACCGCAAACGCCATGAACAGTTTGAACACCCGCTCCTCCATTACCTTTACAGGGAAGGCCCCCGCCTATTTTCACTTAAAGCGCAGTATATCAAAATACGCCAAATTTGAAAAGTTGCTGGAGCAGCCCTTGGAAATAAAGGAGGTTAGGAATTATAAAGATGAGATAAGACTACAAACGGACTAAGAGTGAACCCCAGGTAAAACCGCCGCCGAAGGTTACCATCAGCACGAGATCGCCTTTGGCGACCAGCCCCTGCTCCAACGCCTCATCCAGGGCTATCGGAATACTGGCGGCGGCGGTATTGCCGTACTTTTGCAGGTTGCTGAAGAAATGTTCCTCCGGCATGCCAAGCTGTTTCGCCACCGCGTTAATTATCCGCAGGTTCGCCTGGTGGGGGATCACCAGCTTGATGTCGGCGGGCGTTACGTTGTTTTCCTTCATCGCCTTGGTGGCGGCGTCGGCCATCATTTTGACCGCGATTTTGAAGGTGCTGTTGCCAACCATCGCGAGTGTGTACCTTTTTTCGGCGACCAGTTCCGGCGTAAAGCGGGAACGGCTGCCGCCGCCGGGAGCAAAGAGAAGTTCACTTTTCGAGCCATCCGAAAAAATATTGGCGGCAAGTATGCCGTCCGCCGTATCGGAAGCCTTCAGTACCACCGCCCCGGCGCCATCCCCGAACAGGACGCACGTGGCCCGGTCTTCCCAATTAAGTATGTGGCTGTAAACCTCCGCGCCGATCACCAGCACGGTCTTGTGTTGGCCGCCGCGGATGAATGCGTTGGCAACCGACATTCCATAAACCCAGCCGCTGCATGCGGCAAGCATATCGAATGCGGCGGCGTTGACGCATCCCAGCTTCGCCTGAACAAAACAGGCGGTGGAAGGGAAAAACATGTCGGGCGTACTGGTGCCGACAAGGATGAGATCGACTTCCTCCGGCGCGACCCCGGCGGCGGCCAATGCCTTTTTCGCGGCGGGTACCGCCAGATCCGAGGCGCTTACATCTTTACCGGCTATGCGCCGTTCCTGGATGCCGGTCCGTTCCACAATCCATTGGTTGGACGTTTGGACCATTTTTTCCAGGTCGTGGTTGGTCAATATGTTGTCGGGAAGGTAGCGTCCGGTCCCTGCGATAATGGCGTGCGGCACGGCTCCTCCTACGCGGGTTCTTGTTGCCCGTCGGCGGGGTGGAACTGGGCGTTTTTTTCCATCCCCAGCCGGATTTTGTTGATAACATCCGTTTCAATGTAGAGTTCCGCCTGCTTTATGGCGTTCTTGATCGACTTCGCCTTGGACGAGCCGTGCGAGATGATAACCCCGCCATTGATGCCCAGCAGCGGCGCGCCGCCATATTCATGGTAATCGATTTTCTTTTTGAAGGCGGCGAGCTGCGGCTTTATCAACAGGTACGCCAGCTTGGTGCGCCAGTTCGCGCTGAAAATATCGCGCAGGGCGTTTTGCAAAAATTCCGCCAGCGATTCGCTTACTTTCAGGGTGATGTTCCCCAGCAGTCCGTCGCAGACGATAACGTCGGCGATGCCCCGGTAGACGTCCTTGGCCTCCACGTTGCCGATGAAATTAACCGAACTTGCCTTCAGCATGGAGGCCGCTTCGCGGATAACGTCGGTTCCTTTGCCCTCTTCCTCGCCGATGGAAAGGGTTCCCACCCGCGGATTATCGATACCGAGGACGAACGAAGCGTAGACCGACCCCATGATGCCGAACTCGAACAGCGTGCCGGGTTTGACATCGACATTCGCTCCGGCATCCAGCAGCACGGTGAATCCGCGCGCGGTCGGCAACATGACGGCTATCGGCGCGCGGCCGACGCCGGGGATTGTCCGGAGCTTCAACAAGGCCGCGGCCATCACCGCGCCGGTATTGCCGGCGCTGACGAAAGCGGCCGCCCCTCCCGTTTTAAGGAGGTCGATCCCTACCGATATTGAGGAGTTTTTCTTCTTCCTGATGGCTACGGCGGGGGATTCATCCATGCCAACCACTTCCGTGGCCGGAGTGATCTCCAGCCCCGCGTCAGCCCCGCCCAACCGGTCCAGCTCCGCCCGGATATGTTCTTCGATGCCAACAAGCACGATGCGGCTTTTGACCTCTTTCGAGGCCTGGATCGCCCCCTCGACAATAGCCCCGGGGGCGTGGTCGCCCCCCATGGCGTCAACGGCGATTTTCAAGATGCCTTATTCCAGTTCTACTTTGATAACTTCCTTGCCGTTGTAAGCGCCGCAAGAGGGGCACACCTGGTGCGGCGGCTTTACCGCATGGCAGCTGGGGCAGGTGGACATGCCCGGCGTTTTCAGAAAGTGATGGGCGCGGCGAAAGCCCTTTTTCCGTGCAGTGGTTTTCTTCTTTGGTTGAGTCATTACATTAACCTTCCTTTCCTAGTGGATGTGGCATTATAGCCTTTCTTTCAGTTTTTGCAGCGCGGCAAGACGCGCGTCCGGTTCTTTCGGTTTGCAGCCGCAAGGAGCGGCGTTCAGATCGGCCCCGCATTTGGGGCAAAGCCCCTTGCAATCTTCCTTGCAAAGCGGCTTGAAGGGAATGGCCAGCAAAAGATGATCGTGCAACAAAGGGAAGAGATCGAGCTTCTCCCCATCGTGGTAATTAACGTCCCCATCATCCTCTTCCGCGCCTTCAGAGGATTCCGCGCTATGCGGGAAAAAAGGGGCCTCGATTGACGGGGTGAGGGCCAGTTCGTATTCCGCCAGGCAGCGGCTGCATTGCAGCTTTACCGTCCCCCCGGCCGGGCCCGACACAAAAATATCGTCACCGGCTTTTGTGAGGGCCAAGTCCGCTTTCACGTCCCCCACGCCGTTAACCCCGTCGCCCTCATTGAAAAAGTAACTGAACGGCTTCTCCAACTGAAGCGCAAGTCCGTTTTCGGGATCGATACTGTCAATATCGACTTCGATGCGGTTTTTATGCTCTATTTTCACGATCACAGCTCCACATTTCCTCTACACGCCGCCGCCGCGGCGGATAACATCATCACTACAGTTCACTTAAAATCCAGCGCCCGCAGGCAGGATTCCTCAATGGCGGCTTTCAGCGCCAATCGTTCGTTTTCTTCAAAAGGGGCCAAAACGTAATCGGCGGCGTCCTCCCCCGCGGGGGGCCGTCCAACACCGATGCGAATCCTCCGGAAATCCGGCGTTCCCAAATGTTGGGCGACGGACGAAACCCCGTTGTGGCCTCCCGCGCCGCCGCCGATCTTATCCTTCACTTTTCCCAGCGGCACATCAATGTCGTCATGCAAGACGGTGACGCCATCCGGCTTAACCGAAAGCTTGCGGGCCAAGGCGGCAACCGGGCCACCGCTCAGATTCATATACCCCTGCGGTTTGGCCAGCACCACCTGATTCCCGCCCGCTTCCCCGCGCGCCACAAACGCGCCGAGCATCTCGCGGTCGAAACGGATACCGAGCATTTCGCCAAGGCGGTCAATCGCCATAAAACCGGCGTTATGCCTTGTTCGGGCATACTTCGGCCCCGGGTTTCCCAGGCCGACCAGCAATTTCACGTTCCGACGGCAAGATTATTTCTTGCCGCCCTCTTTTCCGCCGCCTTTAGCCGGCGCCGCGCCTTTGCCTGCCGCAGCCGGCGCCGCTCCTTTACCCGGCGCGGCCGGTGCCGCGCCTTTACCCGCCGCGGCCGGCGCCGCTCCCGCGGCCGCCGCGCCTTCAGCCGGCGCCGCGCCTTCAGCAACAACCGCCGCCACAACTTCTTCCTTCTTCGGCGTGATACAGGAAACTATCGCCATCTCCGGCGCATCGGTGGCCTTGATGCCTTCGGGCAGCGTGAGGTCGGAAAGGTGCCATATCTTGTTGATGTCCAGAGTGGATATATCCACCTTGATGTCGCGCGGCATCACCGAGGGCATGCACTCGACGTGGAGATCGCGCGCGTGAATGCGGATTTCGCCGCCGCTCACCTTTACGCCGACGGATTCGCCGCTGACCACGATCGGCAGTTTGACGCGGATCGGCTTGTTCAGGTCGATCTCCAAAAGGTCGGCATGAATGAACTGGTCGGTGATCGGGTGGAACTGCAATTCCTTAAGCAGGGCGTTGTGCAAGCCCTTGCCATCCCCCATCTCGAGCTGAAGGATGACGTGGGTGCCGCTGGGGCCCGAAAGGGCCTTCTTGAACGCTTTTGCGTCAAGGGTGAGCTTTTGCGATGCCGACATGCCGTAAATGACCGCAGGCATCCGGCCCGCCTTCCGCAGCGCGGCGGATACCTTTTTTCCCGAATCGGCACGTTTATCAACCTGTAATGTTATCGTTTCCATTGCGTATGTTCTCCCTGCGTGTATTGAGGTTCAATCTTCAAAAGTTTAATATTCAAAAAGGCCGCTCACCGAGCGTTCAAGGTGTATCCGTTCAATGGCGTCCGCGAACATCGGGGCGATATCAAGCACTTCCAGCTTGGCGCATTGCTTTATGCGGTCAACCTGATTGATGGAATTCGTGCAGTACAGCTTTTTCAGCGGCGATGTATTGATCCGCTCTATCGCCTTGCCGCTCAGAACCGCATGGCTGCACAGGGCCTGCACCGTTTTGGCGCCGTTTTCCAAAAGGGCGTTCACCGCTTCGGTCAAGGTGCCGGCGGTATCCACCATGTCGTCCACGATCAAGACATCTTTCCCCTTTACATCGCCTATGATGTGATAGGCCTTTGCCTGATTCTTTCCTTCCCGCCGTTTGTCGATGATGCCGAGGCCGCATTCGAGATATTTGGCATAGGCGCGGGCGCGTTCCACGCCGCCGGCATCCGGTGAAATCACCATCAGGTCGGGGAGCGGGTGTTTGCGCAGATGATCGATCATCAGTGGCGCGCCGTAGAGGTGGTCAACCGGCTTGCCAAAAAAACCCTGTATCTGGCCGGCGTGCAAATCCATAAAAAGCGCCCGGTCAATGCCGGCCGCTATGAGCAGATCGGCCACGAGGCGCGCGGTGATCGGCGTGCGGCTTTGCACCTTGCGGTCCTGCCGGGAATAGCCGAAGTAGGGAAGCACGGCGGTGATGCGGCGGGCCGAGGCGCGTTTGACCGCGTCGATCACGATGAGAAGTTCCATCAAGTTGTCATTCACCGGCGGACAGGTGGACTGGACAATGAAAACGTCGCCGCCACGGATGTTTTCCATGATCTGGCAAAATATTTCGCCATCGGAAAAGTTCACAATTTCGGTCTTGGTCAGATTTATCCCGATCCCTTTTGCGATCCCTTCCGCCAGCGTGGGGTTTGATCTGCCCGCAATGATAATAGGATTGTCCGCCATAACGCCTTCCTTTAAACTATATAAACCAGTTTCATGCATTGGTTGGGGTGGTAGGATTCGAACCTACGAATGCAGCTTCCAAAGAGCTGTGTCTTACCGCTTGACGACACCCCATCAAAATTTCCTTTACCGCCGAAAGAATCTTCCTCCAAAAGCCATTAATAATAACAAATCAGGGCTTTATGTCCAACATAAAATAATTGCGGCCAAAATTCACTTGCAACCCCATATTTTTGAGCCACATCATAAGAATACCGCAAAAACTTGGGCATAGGAAAAACGCATAGACTATCAAAATAACCGCCCCCTTTCGCGATGCCATCCATCCACACTCAATTGCAGCAGCTTGCTTCTATCAGCAACATTTGGCAATATCCCTATCAACCGGGGCTTTTGGGTTCGCCGAACGGGATGGCGGATGAAGATACGGACAAATATGGCAAAGTCGTGGAAAATCATTAATATATGAAACTTGTTTCCAGCCGTTTGTTGGCAGTGTTGTTATTGGGCATTCCGATTTTGGCATCGCCGCTTTCAGCGCAACCCGCGGCTGATCGGCCCAACGGCAGGAAGTTTGACCAAGTGCTGATCATCGTTCTGGAAAACCAGGATGCCGCCAACGTTTTAAAAGACCCCTATATGCAAGCGCTGGCGCAACGGGGAGCATATTTTACCAACTATCATGGTATCGGCCACCCCTCCTATCCAAACTATCTTGCCATGACCGGCGGTTCAACGTTTGGCGTGACCAGCAACGCGCAAAAAGAGCTGGACATGACTTCCATAGCCGATCTTTTGGAAATAAAAAACCTCAGTTGGGCACAGTTCGCCGAAGATTATCCGGGCACTTCAACAAAATGTTTTACCGGCGATTACAAAGGCCTGTATGCCAGAAAGCATGCCCCCTTCCTTTCCTATACCGCCATTACCGGGGGCCCGCGTTGCTTAGAGCATGTGGCAAACGCCGCCAACCTCCCGTACCCCTTGCCGAATTATTCTTTATACGTGCCTAACATGGATAACGACGGACACGATACGTCCGTAGCGTTTTCATCGAATTGGCTAAAAGGATTTTTAGAGCCGCTTCTCGGCCGCCCCGAGTTGAACAAAACCCTGGTGGTGGTCACATACGATGAAAGCAAAACCGGAGACAGCCCGATCTATACCGTTTTTCTCGGCTCCATGATCCGGGCGGGAGCAACGGATGATACGGCCTATGGCCATTACAGCCTGCTGCGAACCATCGAAGATAATTTTCGGTTGGGAAATCTGGGACGTGAGGATGTAACGGCTTCCCCGATCATCACTATCTGGAAATAAAAACCGCGTTCAACCTTTGATAACGGGCGAACGCCGGGGAAGTCCTTAGGCGTCCCCCGGCTCCACGGCCGGCGCTTCTCCCTTATATGCCCCCCAAAAAGAAACCGCCGCAGCCCATATTTGCAGCGGAAGACCCTTCATCATGGACCATAGAACCTCAAACACGGCCTTTACGCCCAACCCCAAGAACAGCAGTATAAGCTTGCCTGCGTTCCCCGGCGCCTCCGTCTTTTTCCAGTAGTCAATCCACCGTTCGCTGTCGCCATAGATGAACCCCACGGTTTTCGCATAGGTCTCGTAATTCAATGGCAAAAGGGTGCCGAGGAAATATTTGGCTCCCCGCTTGAAGGCGCGGGGAATCGTCGCGTCAAACTCAAAGACCGTGCCATCGCTGTTCCTTACGGTCAGATGTACCTCTTCGTTCGGTTTCGGCTCCCATGGCAGATCGGCGTCAAAACCCAGACCGGCCAGCGACACGTCTTTCAGTTCACCAGTGCAACGGTAATTCATGCGGGGAAAGAACGCATCCACTTTCCCGCTGGCGGAGATGCGGTGGTAGTAACGGACCTGCTTGCGTTCCCAGAAAGCCCCCATTGAAACAATCACGAGGAATGTATTGTAAACACACCACACGCCGGTAACGGTGATGACATCGCGATAGACCGGAAAATATATCCATTTATACACCGCCATGCTTAGCGCGATGGAGTTGATAATGATGATCGCCAGAAACGGGACGGCCATGGGATTCAGCGATTCTTCAAGATTGGTCTGCCCTTTTGGGGTAACTTTAAACGTCGGCTTGCGGGGATGGAGAATAACACCTAGCACCGCCGGGATAAGCACCAGGGCCTGCACCGTTTCGTAAATTTCGGAAAACAGCGGTTTGCGGGACCGGCCGTATAAAAAGTCCATAATGAAAAAGGTGCTGAAAAGGTGCGGTACCGCATAAGCCAATATCGGGGTCATGGTGGCGTGGTATACCTTCAACCCGAACATGAGGAATGCCGACGGCGCGAGAAAATAGATGATACGCGGGATGCCGAAAAACCAGAACACGCAGGAATTAAAATAGCACAACCTCTGCGGCCAGGTAAGCCCCTTGATGGTGAGGGGATTTTTCAGGATGAATATCTGCACCATCCCCTGCGCCCAGCGGGTGCGCTGGGTGATGTAATCGTTGAACGTTTCAGGCTGAAGCCCGCACACCATCGGACGGTTGATATATACGCTGTTGTAACCCTTGGCGTGCAGTTGCAGCGAAGTCTCGGCGTCTTCGGTGATCGTGTCGCCGCTGACACCGCCCACCTCTTCCAGATATGTTCGCCGCAACAACGATGCGGAACCGCAGAAGTAGCTGCTGTTCCACGAATCGAACCCGAGATGCATGGTACGGAAGAACATGTCGTTCTCCGACGGCACGCTGCCGGCGGAAGAAAGGTTTTTCTCCACCGGCGTGGGGTTGATAAAAAAATGGGGGGTTTGCACAAGGAACAGTTTCGGATCGGCCAAAAATCTCCCCACGGTCGCTTTGAGGATGTCCCGCGTCGGCACATGGTCGCAGTCCAATATCAGCACCAATTCGCCGTTCGTGTGCGCCAACGCGGCGTTGATATTCCCCGCTTTTGCGTGGTTGTTCTGTTCGCGGGTAAGGTAATGCACGCCGATCCGGCCTGCGATTTTTCTCAGGGTGTAATGCCGCGCCCACGCCGCCTCGGAAGTGGCGGGGTTGTTGCGCCTGTTCACGGTGCTGCCGTCATTAATGATGTAAATGTTCAGCTTGTCGGCCGGATAATCGATCTGTTTGCACGCCACCGCCGTCGTTTTCACGATGTCTTCCGGTTCGGTGTAGGTGGGGATAAGAATGTCGACCGTGGGGTACCCGCTGGCATCTTCGGCAAGGGGGATGATACGGTGCACCAGCGGGGATGCGTTGATAAGAAGCCCCATCATATGGATCATGACGGCGTACCACTCGGCAAGATACAAAAGGGTCATGCCTATGAAATCGGCAAACCCGGTGTACATCAGCGTATCGAAGGTACGCCAAATGATATAGCGAAGGCTGATGAACGCCCCCAGGAAAAGGAAAAGTATCCGCCAAACCGGGTTTTCATGCACAAGGGGGCGCTGGAACAGCAACACGATGATTGCCAAAAGGCCCCAGCCGATGGCCATGCGGTGAAACGCGCTCAGATAGCTTTCAACAAAAAACAGGGCGTAAAGGGAAAACCCGAAGGCCGCCGCGATAACAATCCACTTATTGACCGCCCGCAATTTTATTGGCATATATTGCCGCATTTTTAACCATAAGGCCTTATTTGTCCATAACTCTTTCTTGCGTCGCCAGGCCAATAGCCGTGTAGGCGATTTGGCCGATTACTGTTCCGTGGCAATCACTGAATTTCTTGTGGTTACCGTACCGGCAAGGCGGAAACGGAAATGCCCTTAAGGGATGTCCGGATATATGGAAATGTTCTATAATCGTGACGGCTTTATTTATGTTATTGGAAATATGTCCGCACTGGAATAACCGGGAGCCGCCGCCGATAAACGCGGCATCAACATGTGGGATGGGGAATTAGGGATGTTAAGTTTCATGCAACGTAACTTGCATCCTGGAAAAGATGGAGAAAGTGGGATGCGGAGGGGAACCTTTTGGCTGGCTTTGCTTGTTGCGGGAGTACTTTCAGGAGTACTGGGGGATGTTTGCCGGCCCGCCATCGCAACCGCGGCGGAACCTACCGCGGCGCAAGAGCCAAGCGCCTCGGACTGGTCCAATAAGGGGTTTGAATTTCTTGCGGGGGGGCAATTTCAGGAGGCGGTCGACGCCTTTTCCAAAGCGGTTGAACTGAAACCGAATGACGGGGATTTCCGGCGCAACCGGGGTCTCGTGTATGGCAAACTTGGCGACAACAAACGGGCGGTAGAGGATTACAGCAAGGCGGTAGAACTGAATCCGCGGGATTTGGCGGCCTACCGCAACCGGGCGTTCGCGCATAGCGGCCTGGGCGACTATAAAAAGGCGGTTAAAGACTTTGACAAGGTCACGGAAATGGATCCGAAAGACGCCGACGCATACCGAAACCGGGCGTTCGCCTACAGCAACCTCGAAGACTACAAACAGGCAATTAGAGACTTCGACAAAGCCATAGAACTGAACCCGAAAGATGTGGCGGCCTACCGCAACCGGGCGTTCGCTTACGGCAACCTCGGCGACCACAGGCAGGCTATTAAGGATTTTGACATGGTCGCGGAACTCAGTGCTGATGATGGAGACACCTACCGCAACCGGGGACTTGCCTACAGCAACCTGGGGGATCATAACCAGGCGATCAAAGATTTCGGCAAAGCGGTGGAACTGAATCCGAAGGACGCGGACGCCTATCGCCACCGGGGCCTCGCGCATAGAAGCATCGGCGAAGACAGGCAGGCAATCAAGGATTTTGACAGGGCGATCGGATTGAATTCGAAAGACACGGTCGCCTTCCGCAACAGGGCGTTCGCTCACGTAAAACTGAATGACACCCAACAAGCTATCAAGGACTTTGATGTGGTGGTGCAACTGAACCCGAATGACGGGGATGCCTACCGCAACCGCGGACTCGCATACGCCAACCTGGGGAACTACAAGCAGGCAATCATGGATTTCAATAAGGCCGTGGAGCTGAACACGAAAGACATTGATGCGTACCGCAACCGCGGCCTCGCGTACGCCAACCTGAGAAACTACAAGCAGGCAATTGTGGATTTTGACAGCGCGGTGGCGCTGGATCCAAAAGACGTGGCCTCTTACCGTAGCAGGGCGTTCGCCTATGGCAACCTTGATAAATACCAGCAGGCGGTCAAGGATTTTGATATGGTCGCAGAGTTGGATACAAAGGACGCGGATGTCTACCGCAACCGCGGGCTTGCGTACGCCAATCTGGGTAACCTCAAGCAGGCGATCAAGGATTTCGATACCGCGGCGGAACGGAACCCCAAAGACGTGGAGGCTTACCGCAACAGGGCATTCGCCTACATCAAACTGGGGGATGACAAACAGGCGGTTGCCGATTTTGACAAGGTGATTGAGTTGGCTCCGAAAGACGTGGAGGCCCACCACCGGCGGGGGCTTGCCTATCACCGTTTGGGAGATTACCGGCAGGCGATCGCAAATTTCGACAAAATGGCGGAATTGAGCCCGCAAAACTCAGCCGCCTACACGGACAGGGGCATTTCTTATGTCGCCCTCGGTGAATACAAGAGGGCGCTTGAAAGCTTCAATAAAGCGGTGGAACTGAACCCAAAAGACGCGGAGGCCCGCTACAACCGCGGATTCAGCTATAACACCCTAGGTAAATTTCCGCGGGCGGTTGAGGACATGAAAGCCGCGTCCAAGTTGGGGCATGATGGCGCGCAGGAGTTCTTGAGAAAAGAGGGCATTACCTGGTAGCGCAGGCTGGTCTGTAAATCAACGCCAGGCCGCCCGCCGGAATGCTGCCCGCGCCTCCTCACTCCCCCTCTGAATATTTGTGGAGCTTTACCTCCACTTTGTGTTCAAGGGAATCGTAATACTCCTTAAGTATCGTCAATACCTCCGGCCTGCTGAATTCCGCCGAGACGGGTTCGCCGTCCGAAAGCATTTTGCGCAGCTTGGTGCCGCTCAGTAAAATCCTGTCGTCCTTGCCATGCGGGCAGGTGCGCATGGAAGCCATGCCGTCGCACTTCCGGCAGAAAAACGTCCAATCGATTTTCAACGGCTGTATCAGCAGCGCGTTTTTTGGAATTTCATCGAAGATTTTATGCGCGTCGAACGGGCCATAGTATTCGCCCACCCCTGCATGATCGCGCCCGATTATGAGATGGGTGCAGCCGAAATTTTGGCGGAACAGGGCGTGCAACAGCGCCTCACGCGGCCCCGCATACCGCATGTCCAGCGGGTATCCGCCCATCAGGTATGTGTTCGGCACGAAATATTTTTCCGTAAGCGCATTAATCGCCTTAACGCGGACAGGCGCGGGGATATCCCCCTCTTTCAGCTTTCCGACAAGCTGGTGGATAAAAACGCCGTCGCAGATTTCAATGGCGATTTTGGCCAGATACTCGTGCGAGCGGTGCATCGGATTCCTCAACTGGAGGGCCGCCACCGTCTCCCACCCCTTTTCCATGAAAATCCGCCTGCTCTCCTCCGGCCGCATGTACAGCCCTTTGAAGTTTTCGGGGAACCCCCCTTCGCTGAAAACCTTCACCGGACCTCCGACATTTACGGGTTTTTGCGCCATCACGTTGGCGACACCCGGATGCGCCTTATCGATGGTACGAAAAACCATTTTGCATTCGTACTCCAGATCCGGCTCGTACATGTCTTTGATGTGGATGCTTCCCATCAGCTCGCCGGTCTCATCGTCCACCAGCGCCGCTTCGCTGTTTTTCCGAAGCCCTTTCGCCTTCTCGCGTGAAACCGAAAGGGTGATCGGTATGGGCCAAAAAAGGCCGTCCGCCATTTTGTAATTGGCGCAGACCCCTTTCCAGTCGCGCTTCCCCATAAAACCGTCAAGCGGCGTAAACGCGCCAATGCCCATCATTATCAGATCGCACGTTTCGCGCGAGGTCATGCGCAGCTGCGGCATTTTTTCGGCTTTTTTGCGGGCGGCTTCGAGTTTCGGGCCGCTGAGAAGCAGGGACTTTAAATTTTTGGCGCCGTGGGGGGCAATCAAAGCGGGCATGGTTTCATCTCCTCAATTGTTTTTTCCATTCGACCCCGCGTAAATCATGGCGGCGGTTCGGTAAAGCATGTGGGCGAACTTGGAAAACGGCAGGTACGCAATAAGGAAGAACACGAAAACAAGGTGCGTGAAATAAACGGGATACGCGGCGGCTGGAATATCGGCAAGCCGGGCCGACTCCGCCAGGATGCCCGTAATGATGGCGGCGTACAGGGTCAAAATAAACGTCCAATCCTGATAGGAGGTTTTTCCCGTTTCATCCGGAGCCGCAAGCCGCCGCGCGATTATGTAGCTCACCCCCGCAAACGCCGCCAGCGCGCCGGCGTTGCCAAGCAGTTTCACCGGGTCCCCCAGGGCGAGTGGCGTTTCCCGGCCGAGCAGGTAGTGATACATCATCACCAAATTTGTTGTGGCGAACAGCGCCAAAAAGCCGAAGAAGATCAACAGGTGCCCGGTGTAGCGCGGCCTGTTTGTCCGGCATTGGGCGAACTTTTTGTGGAGCAGAATATCTTTGACGGCCCCGAAAACAGCCGCCGCGTCCGGGTCCCCTTTTCCCGGGCTGTTGCGCTTCATGCCGCTCCAGAGTTTTTTCAGGCTCAATATCGAGGTGATGAGGGCAAACAGCGCGGCGGGAATAAATATGGAATCGATCACCGCCAAGGGGAAGAAGCGCGAATACACTATCTCCCCCTCCGGCATCACAAGGCCGTTTGCATATATCGCCGCAAGAAGCAAAACGGCGGCGGGCAGGGCGAACAACGCCACAAGCGCGGCGGGGGATGAATGCATTTTCCCCAAAAATCCGGGCACGGCGTACTCGATAAACGAAAGATTCCGCACCGCCGCAAGCACGTCGGACGGTTTCGCGCCCCGCGGACAATGCGTGGAACAATCGCCGCACTGGTGGCATAACCATACGTCAGGGTTGTAAAACAGCTTTTCCTTCAGCCCCCACTGCGCCCATATCATTTCCTTGCGCGGAAACGGCCGGTCGGATTGGGTTACATCGCACACCGCCACGCAGGTGGCGCACTGGAAACATTTTTTCACGCTCTCCCCGCCCGCGCGTTTCAGCCGGGCGACGAACGCCAAATCAGGTTCCAGATATTCAGTATTGTTCATGCATCACCTTAATCCGCAAACTCCTTGAACGGGTTCGGCCCCACCCGTTCGATCACCTTCATGAAATCGCCGATAATGCCCGGCAGCGCGTACGCGTCGTCTATGGCGATCGGGACGAAGCGGACGCGCTCCGGCTCCAGCGACATGCGCCCCAGCGTTTCCTCCAGCTTCGAGAGCCGCTCCGACGCCAGCTCGCTCCCCTTCATGTTGTGGCACTGGTACTCATCGCCGAACTTGCAGCCGAAAAGCAGCACGCCGTCCAGTCCTTTGGCAAATGCGTCGTTCAGCCACACCATGTTCATCGAGCCAAGGCACCGCAGGCCGATGACGCGGATATGGGGGCTGAGCTTTAACCGGAGCTTCGCCGCCATCTCGAAGGCCGGCATCGAATCGTTTTCGCAGGCGAGGATGAGTACGCGCGGCCTGTTCTCCTCTTCCCCCGGAACGCCAATGGCCTTGATCATGGCGCTGAACATATCCACGCTGTAATTCTTGAATGAGATGATCCTTTGCGGACAGGCTCCCATGCAGGTGCCGCAACGGCGGCACCTCAGCGGGTTCGGCTGCGGAGTCCCCTTGGCGTCTTCATCATACATACCGTAGGGGCACTCCTCGGTGCAGCGCTTGCATTGGGTGCACCGCTCGAAGGCGATATCGGGATAACTGGTGTCGCCAGACCGGGGGTGGGCCGATTTGCCGGCCGCCGCGAGAGTGATGCACTGTATCGCCTTGAGAGCCGCCCCCGCCGCATCGGTTTCCGACTGTGCGGCATCCATGGGATGACGCACCGCCCCGGCGGCGTATATGCCGGTGCGCCGCGTTTCGTAGGGGAAGCAGACAAAATGCGAATCGGGAAACCCGTAATTCAGCTCCGGCAGTTCCGGCCCCTGCCGGTAGGCAAGGTGCAACGCCCCGCCGTTTTTGGCGGCGCTCTCCATGCCGACGGCAAGCACGGCCATATCCGCCTTCACACGGATGGTTCCGCCCAGCAGGGTGTTATTCACCACGATCTCAACGCCGCCGTCGACACCGGCAACCGACACCACATCCCCCTTGGTCATGAACACGCCATCGTCGTCCTGCATTTGTTTATAGAAAAGCTCGTACTTGCCTGGCGTTCTCATGTCGCGGTAGAAAATATAAACTTTCGCGTCCGGGTTCTGTTCACGGATGTAGCGGGCCTGCTTCAGCGAGGTCATGCAGCAAAACGAGGAACAATACGGAAGATGTTTTTCATCCCGCGACCCCGCGCATTGGATGAAGGCAACACTCGACGGCTCTTTGGAATCCGAAGGGCGGCGTATCCGGCCCGACGCGGCGATCTCCTCGAACCGCGCGCTGGTGATAACGTTATCAACCGTCCCGCCGCCGAGGTGACCGAGCTTTGAAATATCGTAGGGCCTGAACCCCGTCGCCTGGACTATCGCCCCGGCCCTGACGGCGATCTCCCCTTCCGGCGTTTTGATCCGCACATCAAACTCGCCCGGCTGTCCCGAAATGGAAACGACCTCGGAAGAAAGATGGAGCGCTACCGCCGGATGGTTTTTGACTTCTTCGGCCATCGCCACGATGTTGGTCTCAACCGGATTCCCTGTGCCATCGATGGGAAAACGCCGTTTGAGCTTCCGCACGAAGCCGCCAAGAACCGCCTCTTTTTCCACCAGCCGCACCCGTTTGCCGGCATCCGTGGCGGCGAGGGCGGCGGTCATTCCGGTTATCCCGCCGCCGACCACCAATATCGTATCGTCCAGCTGGTGTATATACGGCTCCGGCTTTTCGGATTTTTGCAGCTTAACGATCCCCATCTTGAGATAGTCTTCCGCCAACAGTTGGGTGTCGGGGTCGTTCGGCGTGGAGACCCACAACGCTTCGCGCAGCGCGGTACGCTCCACCATAACGTCTTTTCCGAAATCAAACCGATCCGCATATACCCTGCCCGAACAGGCGGCGATAAGGATGCGGCCGGCCCCTTCGGCCACCTCTTTGCGTAAATATTGCAGCCCCTCTTCGCCGCACAAGAACGGGTGACGCTTAGCCTGCGGCACGCCAAACTCAGCCGGTATTTTGCACAGCTTGTCCACATCCACCGACGCGCCGATATCGCAACCGGTGCAAATATAAACGCGCGGTGCATTCACTTGAGTCATGGCCGCCCCCCGTAGACCGCTTTAAGCGCGGCGGCGGTGGCATCCATGATCGACGAGCTGACATCCTGCGGCAGCCGCGCCGTGCCCGCCGCGTAAATTCCGCGGGCAAGGGCGGCGTTTGTAAAAAATCCGTTTTCATCCGCCTTTAAACCGCCCACCCCATTTTGCGCGGCGGGCTGCATGCCGGTGGCAATGACGAGCAGATCGGTCTTGCGCGTGATTTTCTTCCCCGCAAGCACATCCTCGGCCGTGATGATCACCCCTCCCGTTTCCGGATCGTGTTCCGCCTTGGCGATCTTTCCTTTTATCAGCGTCACATTCGGTTCGGCGGCGATCTTCCGGTAAAACCGCTCATATTTGCCGGGGGTTCTGATATCGATGTAGTAAATGAAAATTTTGGCGTCCGGCGCGGCTTCGCGCACATACGCGGCCTGCTTCAGCGAGGCGAGGCAGCAGACCGATGAACAGTACGGCAGATGGTTTTCATCACGCGAACCCGCGCACTGGGCGAACACCACATCGCGGACTTCCTTTCCGTCCGAGGGCCGGACCAGCTTTCCCTTTGCCGGGCCTTCCGGCGATGCAAGGCGCTCCATCATGACATTGCTAATCACGTTCGGCGATACGCCAAAAGAGAGGCCTTGCAGCTTCGCGCCGTTATATGGATCCCAGCCGGTCGCCACTACGATTGAATGCGCTTTCAATTCCAAAACGGTTTCACGCGCATCGAGGTTTATCGCGCCGTATTCGCAAACCTGCACGCACTTGCCGCACTCCTTCCCGATGCACGCTTTTTGGCTTATGTTGTACCGCTGCGGAAAAGCCATCGGGTGCGGCATGTAAATCGCCTTTGTTGTGCCCATGCCGTAGTTGTAATGATCCTGCCGCTCGACCGGGCATACCTCGGCGCACTTCCCGCATGCGGTACAGTTGGCGTTCACCATCTGCGGTTGCAGCCTCACCTTCACGGTGAAATCGCCGTATTGCCCTTTGATCTCCGCCACCTCCGCCCGCGTATGGACGGCGATAGCCGGGTTTTCCCGGATGCGGCGGAAATTAAGTTCGAGGCCGCAATACGGGGCGCAGAGTTTCGGAAAATATTTATGCATCCGCGCAACCCTGCCGCCGAGGTGGGCCCGCTTTTCCAGCAGGATTACGTTCGCGCCGCACTCCGCCGCTTCGACCGCGGCGGTGATCCCGGCGATGCCGCCGCCGATCACCACTACCGGATTTTTTGGGGCTGGCGTCGCCATATAGCTCCGTATTCCGTTGTATGCCGCGGCGCGGCTTTTTCGGGCCGCGCCGCGTGGTTCATTAATCGGGGATTATCTGTTTATACTCGCGTTTGAAAACATCCCACTTGCCGGTTTTCGGATCGTACTTTGAATTCACAAAACAGCGCCAGTCCTGGTCGTTAAGCGCAAGGAAATCGCCGCGGTAGTAATAGCCGGGATAGCGCGTTTCTTCCCGGAAGTGGATATGGCGGGCATGGGCCTCGGCCGCCCAGAGGCGATGGTAGTTTTCCCATGCGCGCAGAAGCTCGTGCAGATCGGCCGCGCCCAGTTTCACGCTGTCCTCTTTCAGCTTCTCCAGATGTTTCAGGCCCGCCTCCAGCATCGTCTTGCTGGTCATGTACCAAGTGGATATGCCGCCCACGTATTCGTCCATGATCTTTTGCAGGCGCATCTGGAACATGTTCGGCTTGATGTAGTTCGGATTGATGTCCTCGGCGGTGGTGTAGTTCTTGTGCTGGGCGAAATTTTCCAGCGGCCGGTACACCTCGTAGGCCAGGTCGTCCGCGCTGGCGGCGACAGATGGCTTGTAGCCGGCGTTATCCAATATCCAGGAGACCATCGATTTGCCGGCGATCCTCCCCTCCGCGTGCGAGCCGGAGGAGAACTTGTGTCCCGAAGCCCCCACGCCGTCGCCGGCGGTAAAAAGGCCTTTGACCGTCGTCATACGGTTATAGCCCCAGCACCATTCCTTGGGCCCGAAATCCTCCGGACCGCTCACCCACAATCCGGCGCAACCGGCGTGGGAACCAAGCAGATATGGCTCCGACGGCATGATCTCCGACGGGGTTTTTTCCGGCTCGATGTTGTTGGCGGCCCATACCCCGGCCTGGGCGATGGTCATATCGAGGAAATCCTCCCACGCTTCCGCCTCGAGGTGCTTTATCTCCTTGGGCGTCATGGTCTCCGCCAGTTTTTGGAGGGCGGTGTGGGTGTTCATCAGGATCGGCCCCTTGCCCAGCTTCATGTCTTCCATCATCATGTGGTTCCTGATGCAGGTGCCCAGCCGCTCGGCCCACTTGCCGTAAAGTTTTTTGGCGGCCTCGAAGTGGGTAACGCAATAATCCTCGCCGAGCGAGTTGGTCGCCTTCGCCTTGAAGAGCAGGAACCACGCGCCGACCGGACCGTACCCGTCCTTGAACCGCGCGGGCACAAACCGGTTCTCCATCATGGTCAATTCAGCGCCAACTTGCGTCATCATGGCGTAGGTGGAGCCGGCATTCCAGACCGGGAACCACGCCCGTCCCTGGCCTTCGCCGGTGGAGCGGGTCTTGAACACGTTTACGCATCCGCCCGCGACGGTCAATACCGCGTTCGCGCGGAAGATGTAAACCTTGTTCTCGCGCACACTGAAGCCGACGGCCCCGGCGATGCGGTTTTCCTCTTTGTCGTCCATGAGAAGTTTTACAATGAACACCCGCTCGAAGAGATTCTGCTCAACGCCGGTTTCCTGCCGGTTTTCCTCGAGAGCTTTTTTGGCGGCCTCGGCGACAATGACCTTGTACGATTCCCCGTTGATCATGATCTGCCACGGGCCGGACCGCACCGGCTTGCCCCCGTCGCGCAACTTCTTCCCTTTATACGATCCGTCGTGCCCCTTGCCTTCGTCGTCGGTTTTCCAGACGGGCAGGCCCCAGTCCTCGAAAAGGTGAACGCTGTCGTCGACATGCCTGCCGAGATCGTAGACGAGGTCCTCGCGGGTGATCCCCATGAGGTCGCCCCGGACCATCTTCACATAATCCTCGGGCTTTTTCTCGCCGAGGTAGGTGTTGATCGCGGAAAGGCCCATCGCCACGGCGCCGCTTCGGTCGGCGGCGGCCTTATCCACCATGGTTATCCTGATTTTTTTTCCTTTTGCCCAGCGGCACGCTTCGTAAACGGCGCCGCAGGCCGCCATGCCGCCGCCAATGGCGAGGAAATCGGTTTCAATTTCGACAATCTCCGGCTTCTGGATATGCTTGAAATCGGCCATTTTGATTTCCCCTTTTTACTGTTTGCCCGGAACCGGCAACTTTACGCCGCTTCCCTGGTGGGTATAAAAGCCCGGGTTCTTGATGTTTTTCAGATCGGCTTCCGGCATCCCCGCCCAGAGGTCTATCGACCCCTCCGGCGTGGTCCGTATCGGAAATTTAAACCGCTTGATCGATCCGTTGCGGAATTTCACCGTCCACATGATCGAGTCGCTCCCGCGCAGAGGCAGAACGGCCGCGCCAAGCGGAACAAAATCGGCATAGCCCCGGACTTCTATCGCCTGTTGCGGACAGATTTTCACGCAGTTGTAGCATTCCCAGCACTGCTCGGGCTCTTGATTGAAGGCCTTCATCCGCTCCTTGTCGAGCTTCATCAGGTTGTGGGGACAAATGTACATGCAGGCGGTCTTGTCGCGCCCCTTGCAACCGTCGCATTTGTCCGAAATTACAAAACTCGGCATGTGTGAAAACCCTCCTCAATAAAGTTTAAGGCCGGCACCTTATCCCGCGGCACTGTTGAACCTTCAATGAGCGCGGCATCTCTTCCCCTCAACGATTTTCCATGACTATCAAGAATCGAATTCAATTAATGGGCAATATTAGTGCCAACACGATATGCCATGCCTGGCATTAGAAAATTCGAAGAATCCCGCGCAATTCAATGAGCTGCAGACCTGCCGGAGAATTGTTATATATTTTCGCCATCCGGCTTGATGGCATCAAAGCTATCCTTATGGCAAATGAACCATGCAGGCCCTAAGGCGCCAGGCCAAACCTGATCACTACCAAATATCCCCAAAAAGATGCGAAACCGCAGTGTATGCACTTTGATTTCCAGCTAAATTTTCGTCCATTGGAGAGGCTCGGTATTTTGACGGCAAAAAGTCAGTATAATCGTTGCGGTGCCCTAAAATCCTGATGACCGGCTGGAACCGTTAATTACAGAAAAACAGACATGATCGGTTTTAAATTATTACACGAAAAAAACCACTCATCCGCAACCCATAAAGGAACCGGAGCGTGGTTTGGCTCAAAACCCATCAACGTGGATATCGGGCAAAACCCCGTGTTTCTTCTGCGCGCCCCCGATGGTTCCGTTGGCGCGGCCATCAGCTCCAATGATAGCGCGAACGCATACAAACAGGCATTGATCACGCTCGTAAAAAATACATTGGACCGGTTTTCCCGCGGGGGATTTTCCGCCGCATCGTTGGAAGCCGCCATGCTGGGAGGCGCGGAAAACGCGCGATGGAAATGGGACCGGATGCTGGAGATCGTCAGGAACGATTTTACAAATATCAAAAAGTTCGACGAGGGGGGCCTCTACTACAGGATAATTCACTTCGATCCAAAATCCGGCCTTGCCGCGGTCTCCAGAAAAAAAGCCAATCCGGATGACTGGAATCCCGCTTCAGCCAAGCTATCCATCGAATCGGGAACCAAGGGTTTCAGCGAAGGGCATGCCGGGGGAGTGGTGGCAAACGCCACGCGTTTTTTCAGGGAAAAAACCACCTTTACCGCATTGCGGGAAGTGGTCATTCCAGCGCACCTTGCCGAAACGCCGGATGCGCCGTTTCTTTTCTGGAGCGCCGCATGCAGCGCGGGAGCCGAAGCATACTCCTACGCCATGTATATCCACCGGCTGCTGACCCGCGCCAAAGCAACCTGCCCGTTCAAGGTATTTGCGACGGATATCAACCAAAAGCTGGTTGAAGGGGCGAAAACCGGCGTATATAAAGCAAACAAAAACGATATCGGAGAGTATCGGGCATATTTCCGCCGGTATGGAGAATTGGATGGCGATACGGTACGGTTCGGGAAGGAAATACGGCAGTTCATCTCATTCAACACCTTCGACCTGAAACAGAGGCCGCGCAAGAAAGGGTTCCGCATGGTGGTCTGCGCGAATGTTTTCCAGTACTATGACGATGCGGCGCGGAGCCACTTCCTTGAAAACTTCATGTCCGCCGTAACACGGCCCGGCTATATTTTTGTCGGGCCAATGAGAGACCCCATCATCCATGCCTTGGGGCTGAAAAAGCTCACCAAGTACAAAATGTTCATGGTGGAATAGCCGCGCAATGCCCGCGGAAACGGGCCAGCCTTTTTACTTGCGCGGTGCCGGCTCCGGCCACTCAACCTCTATGCCGTTGGGATATTCATCCAAACAGGGCTGACAGCGTTCATTTTCTTGGATGACCGCCCCATACCGCAGGCAGACTGAGGTTATCTCCCCCTTTTCCAATCCCACATTCTGCATGGGACATTCGATAACGTCATCCTCGTTAAACCCATCGCAGTGAGTGCCATTGGCAACCTGTATCTTCATCGCCGCCCCCTTATTATATTCTATTAAAGAACCATCCGGCCGATCCCCCGCCGGCCTTCAGTTGGCAACCTGATTGATCGCGGCCAACTGCCACGGGTTGCTCCCCACCTTTCTGGTGAAAGTCCAATACTCCTCGAATTTTACCGGCTCCGTTTTGCTTCCCGCCACTATCGCCCCGGTGGAATCGTCCGTTGTGTAGTCGAGAAGGTTCGCCGTGAAAAGAACGGTTATGAAATCGCTACCCTCTTCCTGAAAAGCCTCGGCTATCTCCACTTTTCTCACCGCGATATTTTCGAGGCGGTTGGTCTTTTTATCCCGCAACAACCCCTCGATATCGCCTTGAATGAACTTCGCGGCCTCATCCGTCATGAGCGCCCGCAGGGGAGCAATATTCCTGTTCATCCAGGCCCCCTGGATTTTAAAAAAAGTATCGGTGGCATTTTCATTGAACCTGTTTTCATCAAACGATGCGTCCATGCGCCGAATATATGAAAGCCCCTGGCTGATGCCATTATCCTGCGGCTGAACCGGTTCCGCCTGATATTCCCGGCTTGCAACCGGCTCGTAAGCCGGAGCGGGAGTTTGGCGGCTGTTTTGCACCATCCTGAAAATCAAATAGCCGATACCGGCGGCAAGGATGATCTCAAAGAGGCCGATGCCGCTTCCGCCAAGTCCACCGCCGCCCATACCGCCGCCCCAGCCCATGTGGCTGAAAAGCATTCCGCCGAGAATTCCCCCGGCGAGACCACCCAGCAATCCTCCACCCAGTCCGCGCATAAACCCGCCCGCGGGCTGGGGCTGCTGGGGCATTCCCGTTGGCACCGGCGGACGATTTAGGGTTTCCTGCCCCGGAGGGGCCATTTCACGCTGCATGGGCCGCGATGGCGGGGAGTAACTTCTGGTGCCCCTGCCGCCGAACGAACGTCCCCCGCCAGCCCTGGCATCGGCATCTTTGATAAGCAAAGCGGAGGCCATTATCACAATTAAGGAAAACCTCATCGCCACTTGAATGTATCTTTTGTTCATGTTTTTCCTGAAACTTCGCTTTTTTAACCTTACGGCAACCGCGCAATCAACCTATTCTAACATCAGAACCGTTCATTAATGCGGTGATCGCAACTCTGGCCGAATTGCCCTCCAGTATTGAGATCTGCCATGTGACGCACTCCCCGGCCGAGATCGGAATTAAATGGATATTTTGATGGTCACTTTTTTTATTTTACCGCGTTGCCCATCGGCAATTTGGCACGGCCGATGCACGTCGTCCGGAAAAAAAACCGCAAAAACCCCGTTGCCGACTTTCAGTGCGATTCCAGTTATCGTTTTATCGTAATATTCCACGTCTTTTTCGGGATTGTAGTCGGTTATTGGCGCGAGGCCGATTTTGGGCATCCACTCGGTTGTTTCCACCCCGCTGGCGCAAAATTGAATATCGATGACGTTCCGGTGGGCCTCCCATTTGGTATCTTCGCGAGGCTTCGTATCGTATTCAGATACAATCACCTTGACCGAATCGTTCAGCCAGTGAACGCCGGGGGGCATCTCCGTTGGAAGATATCTCAGATAATTAAAACTTGCAACAAAGTTCGGACCAAGGTTTTCATATAAATTTGAATTCCTAATTGTGTCGATTATCAAAACAATTGCCTCCTCATCATCATTTTTTGCCACCGGCATGAACCATTATTGGTTCCGGGGCTATTTCGCTGGGAAATAATATCAAATCGGCGCAAAATTCGGCAATTTCAGCCCGCATCTCTAAAGCGCCATAAAAAGTTATGGGTCATTTCATATTTACATTGATATGGACTGCCGCTATCTCAAGGAGAACAAGCCTCCAAAAAATCGCATCCCTATTGAAAAGGCGCCATTCCTCCTCGCTGGCGGTTATTCCATTCTCCGGTGGTGAAAATCCATGTCCATCCGGCAAGACGATTAGCTGTTTCAACCCTTCCGTAAACCACATGCCCCGTTTGCCCATTTTGATAGGGATATTAATATGAAAAAAACGCTGAACGCACTGGGGTGGGACATAAAAAAACCCCGTGGCCAGAGCACACGGGGTTTTGATGTTCGTTATCGGTTAGTAGCGTCCGCCGCCACCGCCGTAGCCGCCGCCACGGCCGCCACGGCCGCCACCACCGCCACCGCCGGTGCGGGGTTCTTGCGGTTTTGCCTCGGCCACGCGCAACGCCCGGCCGTCAATGCTTTGGCCGTTGAGCTGAGTGATTGCCGCTTGTGCTTCCTCGTCAGATGCCATCTCCACGAATCCGAACCCTTTACAGCGGTTGGTTTCGCGGTCGATGATTACTTTTGCCGATTCCACCGCTCCCGCCTGCTCAAAGTGCTCACGAAGCGCCTCGTCGGTTATGGAATACGGAAGATTACCCACATATAGTTTCTTACCCATTAGAACTCCAAAAAAACACCTGACATAATTGACCCCGCCGACCGGAATTTAAGCCCACGCTTAATGGATCCCTAAATGCGGGGTGTACCTAAGCGATTATTATAACCTATTTTTTACCAATAGTGTTCCTTAATTCATACGCGCGCGCATGGCGCGAATTGCCTCATATTAAATGTAACCGAAGGATTGGTCTGATTTTACGGAAAATGCTTCGTTGCCTCATATTCCATGTAACCGAAAGGAGCGTGGAAAATGGGGCATGTATCGAGAAAA
>JAHFEJ010000023.1 GCA_023248535.1 Nitrospinales bacterium
TCGACGCCGCCATCGATATCGCGCGGCGGCCCGATGCGGTACTGGCCAGCTTCGGCGACATGATACGCGTGCCGGGCACGCACGAAAGCCTGCAGCAGGCGAAATCGAAGGGGGCCAACGTGGCGGTGGTCTACTCGCCGGACGACGCGGTGAAACTGGCGCTGGAGCAGCCCGCCAAAAAGGTGGTTTTCTTCGCCGTCGGGTTCGAGACCACCGCGCCGGTCACCGCCGCCGCCATCAGCTACGCGCGGGCGGCGAAGGCGGACAACTTCTTCATCTACTCCGCGCACAAAACAACCCCCGCCATACTGGCGGCGCTGCTGGACGGCGAAGTGCGGCTGGACGCCTTTGTCTGCCCCGGCCACGTCACCACCATCACGGGGGCGGACATTTACAAGCCGCTCACCGACGCCGGGAAGCCGTGCGTCGTCTCCGGGTTCGAGCCGGTGGACATCCTGCGCTCCGTGTTGATGATCGTGCGTCAGGCGAACCGGGGCGTGGCGGAAACCGAAATCGAATACTCCCGCGTGGCGACCTGGGCGGGGAACGCCCGCGCCCAAAAGCTGCTGGCGGAAATCTTCGAGCCGTGCGATGCGGTCTGGCGCGGCATCGGGCCGGTGCCGATGAGCGGCCTCACCTGCAAGGGGGATTATGCGCGGTACAACGCCGCGCGCGAGTTCGGCATCGATTTCGGCGGCGACGAGAAAGAGACCCCCGGCTGCATCTGCGGCCTCATCCTGCGCGGCATGAAAAAGCCCGCCGACTGCAAACTCTTCCGCAAGGCCTGCAACCCGGAAAATCCCATCGGCGCCTGCATGGTGTCGGACGAAGGGACCTGCTCGGTCTACTACCGCTTCGGCGGCTCGCACGCGGAGGCGGTACATGCCTAAGTCCGAAGTGGTGACGTTGGCGCACGGCGGCGGCGGCACGGCCAGCGCGGAACTGGTGGCGCGCGTCTTCCTGCCGCATTTTGACAATGACTTTTTGAAATCGCTCTCCGATGGCGCGCTTCTGCCGCCGATAAACGGGCGGATGGCCGTCTCGACCGATTCGTTCGTCATCGATCCGATATTTTTCCCCGGCGGCAACATCGGCTCGCTGGCGGTGCACGGCACGGTGAACGACGTATCGATGTGCGGCGCATCGCCCCTTTACCTCACCGCAGGATTCATTATCGAAGAAGGGATGCTGATAAGCGACCTGAAAGAGATCGCCGCCAGCATGGGGGCGGCCGCGCGCGAAGCGGGGGTTCGCATCGTGGCGGGGGATACCAAGGTGGTGGCGCGCGGCGGGGCCGACAAGATATTCATCAACACCGCCGGTATCGGCGTGGTGCCGGAAGGCGTTACCATCGGCGCGCAGCGGGTACGGGCGGGGGACAAGATCATCCTCAGCGGCAGCATCGGCGATCACGGCATCTCGGTATTGATAAAACGGAAGGGGCTGAAGTTCGACGCGAACATCCTTTCGGATTCGCGCCCGCTGAACGGCATAGTGAAGAAGATGCTGGAGGCGGAGCCGGACATCCACATGATGCGCGACCCGACGCGCGGCGGGCTGGCGGCGGTGTTGTGCGAAGTGGCGCGGCAGGGGAACGTGGGCATTTTGATAGAAGAACAGAAGATACCGGTGCTGGAAGATGTGCGCGGCGTCTGCGAACTGCTGGGGATGGATGTGATGCATGTGGCCAACGAGGGGAAAGTGATCGCCTTCGTGCCAGAGAGATCGGCCGGCAAAGTGCTGGCCGCCATGCGCGCCCACCCCTACGGCAAAGAGGCGGTCGTCATCGGCACGGTGGGAACGGTTGCGCCGGGCCGGGTGGAGATGAAGACCGGATTTTCCGGCAACCGCATCATCGAGCCGCTCGTCGGCGACCAGCTCCCCCGTATTTGCTAATTACTATTTTGTTGCTTCTTCCAATCTTGAAATTTCTTCCAGTTTTCGAGCGCCTTAAAATTGTTCAGGCCCTCAGGCAGGATGGTCTTTTCATCAAACATTGCTGTATCAATTTGTCCCTGTGTTAAACCGAGAGTCTCATCCAAATTGGCCACTTCAAACCGCGCCTCTTGCAGATTGGCCTGATTAAACCGTGCCTTTTGCAAAAAGGCCATTGTAAACTGTGCCCATTGAAGATTCGCCATTTCAAAGTGTGCTGACTGAAGATTGGCCTTTTCAAAGTTTGCCGATTTAAGATTTGCGTTGAAAAAGTGTGCATCTTGCAAATCGGCCAGTTCAAACCGCGCCCTTTGCAGATTGGCATGGGAAAACATTGCCTTTCGCAGAGTGGCATGCCTAAAATCAACGTTTCTCAAATCTGTTTTAAAAAGATTGATAGTTTGCCCTTCAATTTCTCTTTCATGCTTTCTTCTAAGCAGAACCGTCATAATCGCTTCAAGGTCTAATGGCACTGCATCCCCCCGCTTTGGTTCTACACCTTCTTTCCAGGGATACTTGTCGCGTACATAGGCGGTGAGGACTTCCATTACCTGCCAATGATAATCAGGCGAATCGTGCGCTATCTTTTCTAGCGCGTAAATCGCTCCCAACTGCAATTGAAGCTCTGTTTTACCAAGTTGCTCAATTGCTTTGGTGAAGCGATCGGTTATCTGCCCCCGCTCGGTCACTCTAAGCGTCTCCTCGGCAACCGTCTGCCGCCTGAAAGCAAGGTAGATGCCGATCAAAACAAACAGGCCGCCAAAGATTTGCGCCAGCGTTTTTCGGGCTTCGTTTTCTATTTCAAAAAGTTCTTTGGCCTTTAATGGCTCCGCAACTACATTCTCGCGCTGGGTTGAAGAGATAAGGGAACGAAAATGGTCGGCCTGCCACTTGGGGATGCCGTAGAGCGCGCCGATAACAATGTAGGCGACAGCGAGACCGATATAAAATTGCCAAGGGGGGAGCCAGGATTTTTTGTTATCCATGCCGTACAGTATAGCTTTCCCCACCGCCATTGGGTAGCCCAAGATGGGCATGGCCCTGAAAGGACATGTTGCCCCTTCGGGACAAGACGGACAGGAGTGTCCGTCCCACCAAAGAACAGCCGGTGCTCCTTCCATCCCACCAAGAGAAGCAGAGCGGCCATTTCCCAGGTGGCGCGGACACTCTTGTCCGCGTTGCTCCGCAAGGAGCAAGCCCTATTGAACATGTTACCCCTCCGGGGCAAGACGGACAGGAGTGTCCGTCCCACCAAGAACAGCCGGCGCCAGGGCAATCGCATTAAAATAACTCAAATAAATTGAGGTATTGGCAATTAAAGCCAATGATTTTCGGCGTACTTTCGTTTTTACGTTTGTTTGCTACGTGGGTACAGGCACTTTTGCACGCACATAGGGTGCAAAGCACTGAGAAAGGTTACGACTCTGCGGTAATGTACCGGGAGGAATGCCTGTACCGCCAAGAAACAAGTGCAAAATAGACATTTTTAAGGGATTTTGAGAATAATGCAGGTTATTTTAATGCGATTGCCCTGCAGCCGGCGCTCCTTCCATCCCACCAAGAGAGGCGGAATGTTACAATGACCGGATGGCGGAACAACCAAAAGACCCGAAGACGGCGTCAGGGCGGATAAAAATCCCCTCCCCCGACCTTCTCAAAAACCTGCCGGTCAAGCAGCGGCTGCCGATGCAGTACGCCCACAAGCTGGAGTACCTGCGCGAGAACTACCGGCACATCTATATCAAGTTCGAGACCGCGGGGATCACGACCGACCTCACCGATGTGCTGGCAAAATCCGGGTTCCTCCCCCACCCGCAGCCCGACCAGAAAATAAAGGTGCTCATCCACAACATCATCAAGTGGCTGGACGGCGGCAACCTGCTGATCCTCCACTTCCGGCCGAAGTTCACCGAATTTAATGTGGTGAACCTTCTGCGCGAGATAAAGCTGGCCGCCCCCGCATGCAAATTCGAGGGGCTGGTGCCTGTCTTTTTCGGCGTGGTCAGCAGCTCCAAACAGATGGAGCTGTTCAAGCATCTCGGCGCGTTCGGCATACGGTATGTTTTTTTCCTCACACCCGGCGGCACGCCCGATCATACGCTGCAGGAGATCATGGAAGAGCTGGAAAAATTCAACGGGATGCTGCACGCGCAAAGCAGCACCGGCAAAATCTCCGGGCTGGACCTGGGAGACGATTACGAAGAAGAGCCGGCGAAGGTAAAAAGTTACAAGGAACTGGTGGCGCAAGGGGAAGCGGCGCTGGCGGAAGGGAATTACGAAGAGGCAATCGGCTTTTTCAGCCAGGCGATCGAACTGGGGCCGAACTTTGAGGCCCTGATGGACCGGGGAGACGCCTATTACAAAACACGCAAATATATGCCGGCCCTGAAGGATTACCGCGAGGCGGCGCGCCTGGAAAAAAACGCGCCCGCGCCGTACGCCAGGATCGGGGAGTGTTGCCTTGTTTTGGTGACCGCCGCGATGAAGGCCGGGGAGCCGGCCAAGGCGAAGCAGTGGTTCGCGGACGGCATGTTGAACCTGCGGCAGGCCGCCGGCCAGGTGAACAAGATGGAAGACGACAACCTGCAGACCCCCGAAAACCTGCCGCCGATCCCGTATGCCCCGATATTGGCGGCGCTGGCGGCGGCGGACATCCGCGGGCTGGGGCTTGCCGCCGAGGAAGAAGAGATGACCGCCTTCGCCAAGATGGCGCTGGAGAAAATCCGCTCGCGGGGGGAGATGATCTCCGACGTGAGCGCCGAGACCCGCATCGAAGAGGCCGTGCTGCTGGCCCGTTACGGGCAGTACCGCGAGGCCGAAAAAATATTCCGCGAAGTCATCGCCGAAGACGTGGAACACGCCGGGCCGGCCTTCAACAATTTCGCGGTGGAACTGCGGAAGAACGGGCAGCATGGCAAGGCATTTGAAATTTACCGCGAATTGCTCCGCCTCGATATACCGGACCGGGACATCGTGATGGAGAACATGAAAAACGCCGGCCTGCGCCACGCCGCCGAGTTGAAGAAAGCGGGGCGCGCGGACGAGGCGGCGGACGTGTACCGCGCCGTGCTGGCCGCCCGTCCCGTGGACCGCGAATGGATTCTCTGCGATCTGGCGCTCATCTGCCTGGCGATGGACGACCGGGCGCAGGCCTCGCTCACGCTGATGGAAGCGCTCTATATCAATCCGAAGCTGATGGAGGGGCCCCGGTTCGAGCCGTACAAGGAGTTGGCCGGACTGCGCGACGAGATGATGAAAAGGCTGAAAGATAGCGGGGGGTGAAAAGAGGTAGGGGCGACATTCCTGTCGCACATCGGAGAGGGTGGCCTAAAGGAAGCCTTCAGGCACGTCGCGTCACGCTCCGCGCCTGCAGGCAGCCTCTATCCTAAACGCGCATCCGGCGCGTTCCCCCTCCCTCATCGGTCGGGGACGGATAGAGGCTTCGAATCCCACCCTTGCCAATTACTGGTCGTTGTGGATTGCAAAGATAAAGGATAATTAAAGACCGACTTATGGCGGAGAGGGTGGGATTCGAACCCACGGTCGGGTATAAGCCGACAACGGTTTTCAAGACCGTCGCCTTAAACCACTCGGCCACCTCTCCGATGGGCAATAGAATAACGCAAAACCACCAGAATGTAAGCGCAACTTATTTGCCGCGATTTATGAAAGCGGTGAGTTGCGTGCTACAGGGTTTGCGGCAGTCAGGGTGAGAAGAATGAGCCGCGCTGGGAACCATTCGGGTCAATGCGAAATACCTGGTCGCCATGGCGTTCCAGTGTGCCATTTTCCCCGCTGCCACCGCTATGCAATTGGCCAGGGAAGCCGCCCATGTCAGGTTTACCGTTGGTACCTAAATCGACCAGATCATGCCCCGGAGTGCTGTCCTCGAACTGCTTCATAGCATCGTGGAATTTCTTGAATTCCTCATCGGTCATATCGCGCATCTTTTTATCTTCAGGCAGGCCCGATTCTTTGGCTATGTGCTTAATATACGCTTCAGTTGGGTTTTCGTTTTTTGGTGCGTATATAGAAATGGCATCTCGAATGCTCTTATCTTTGAATTTTTCCTTCAGCAAAGAACCCATGGCTTTGTCACCGGTTTCCCAATTCGGAAAAATGGCGCGGCCCTTATCGTCTTTTCCGATTGCTCCCGTCCTCCGGGCTCTGGGACCATACATCATATTGCCTGGATTATGATCCCGGAATGCTGCGGTTCCGCCTACCTTTATAGTCTTCTTCCCATCTTTATCGGTGTAAATTATTCCCTTTTTTCCGTTGATAGTGACTGGTCTTGCCGAGACGCGCTTTTTCATCTTGTGATCCTTTCTTGCAGCCTGGAAAAAGGTGGAAGGTGGGGGAAGGGACTAGCGGGCAATTTTGATGTCGGCTGAACTCTTTACCGATATCAGGACTTTTGTGTAGTGCCGGGAGAAAATCTGATGGAAGAGAGTTCCGGTAATGGCGACTTTCTTATTCACCTTCTCCTTTGCCTTATCATAAAGGTGATCTTCCATTGGCACGATTTGCACTTTGCGAATATTCCGTTCTTCATCATCTTCGACTTCTCCATTCACAATCGTGGCCGATACGCAGACCGGTTTATCGAGGTAAAGAAACCAATACACCAGAGCCTCATCGCCATTCGCAATGCTTTCGTAGTTAGGGGTACCGGGGTGAACCTCTTTTTTTATTGTCCCGGTAAGGGTTATAACCGTTGTCTCATATTTGAAGCATTGCTCCTTTTCAGCCGACTTCTCACCTGCGGAGGCAAACGCGGGGAATGGGTGGAGAAAGGCTAGAGCAAGAAATGTTAGAAAGCATATTCCTAATTTATATATATACTTATCCATAGCATGAGCATATATACCGAACATTAACCGAAACGTCAAGGCCGAATTTTGGGAAAGCGATTTGAAGCAAAAACCGCAAGAACCAAAAAAAACATCCATAGAACGCCTTAAACTTATCCATAACCACAAACTTCATCGCTTTTCCGGCGATTTCCCGTAAAATAGGTAGATGGGCCTAAATTACCTTTTTGACGATACGTGGGTAAAACCGATAATCGATTACCTGCAAGGCCGCACCCACTCCACTTCGGGTATCAGGGGAAGGGAATATTTCTTAAGCGGACGGGTGCGCTCCATCGACCTTCAAGATGAAGGAACAATCGCCGCCACCGTGCGCGGAACCGAGACGTACGAATCGCTATTGATCCTTGATCCGGACGTGGAAGCCGTTAACGGCGTCTGCTCCTGTCCGGTGAAGGAAAACTGCAAGCACTGCATAGCGGCGGCGTTCACCGCCATCGCGTTCGCCCGGTTGGCCGGCTCGGCCTACACGGCACGGATCGCAAAAATTCTGGGCGGGGCGGCATACGATAAAAACGTCACCCGCAAGGTCGACCTGGGCAAAACGTTTCTGCGCGAATTGTTCCCGATGGAAGGGGATGAGCCGGTGAAAATACCTCCGGCGCAGCCGTTGAAACCGGCCAAGGCGCTTTCCGTGCGCCCCAAAAAGCCGGCGCCGGAATCCGCCCCTTCCACGGGAGAATGGTGGATCGAATTTATCGAATCCTATGGGACGGACCGGGCGAAACAGATCATCAATAAAGTGTCGTCGGCTTATGCCGCAAAGCCGAAATACTCGCGGCACGACTTCACCTATATCTCCTCGCACTTTTTCTGGCCGGACAACCCGGTAGATTTCCTCCGGGACTATGAAGACAACCTAAACCGGATAATTAAAAAGGTCATGTGGCGCGAGGACGGCATTGCGCGCCGGGATGAAGCATTACGGCGGTTCCTCGAATCGCCGGAAGCCGGGGCCGCGGCCGCCGCGTGGAACCTGCGCGCGATGGAACGGACGCTATCGCAATGGGTAAAGGAGCCGCCGCAGAACAGCGCCGCCGAGTTCAAGGCCCAGGTTGTATGGCTTACTTCCAATGCGCCCGATCACAACGGCCTTGAGGTGCTGAACTACCGGCTCTACTTCGGCTGGACGGCGGACGAGATGCGCCCCCGCGCGCTTAGCGGCATTCAACGCCTGAGCGGCGAGCTGGAAACGAGGGGGCGCGGCAAGTTCACCGTCGACAGCCAGTTGGTGCAATGGATCGCCGGGCAGCCGGAGGTGAAAAACAATTACGGATCGTATGGCGGCGACAATACGCTGCTCCCCCTTTCCAACGCCGTCACCTGGCTCAACACATGGGGCGAAAGCGGAAAGCTGCGGTGGGAGGACGGAACGCCGATCCTGTTCGAGCCGGTATCGGCGAAACTCTGCCTCATTGAAACCGGAGCGGGGACATGCCAGTGGGCGGTATCGCATCCCGCGCTGGCGGAGGACCTCCCCCTCTCCGCCGCCCGCCTGATCGCCGACCGCCAATCGTTTTACGCATCGCGGCTCTTTGGAAACCTTTTTGTCCTGCACGGCGGGAAACTCTTTCATCTGGACACCATCGGGATGCAGGCGCCGATGGCCGTAAGGCTGGCGCGGACGGGTGCATTCCCCATCAGCGTCATAAAAAACTCGCCCATCGCCCCGGCCCTTATCCGGCGGATGCTGCAGCACAACGCGAAGGTGCTCATCAGCGGCGCCGTTTTGGAAGTCCACGTGAAACCGGTCATCGAGATGCATCTTGACGAAGACAACCTTATCGCCGTCACCGCGCGCGCCATTTCCGAAAAGGCCGGGTTTTGCCTGAACGCCGCCGGGGAATGGGAACAATCGGGAACCGCCGCCATGCGGGATGAGGCCGAATCGCTTCTGGAAAACATGCTGGATGCCGCCGTTCCATCCGGCCCCCTTCCCGGTGACCGCCCGGAAAATATCCCCAGCCCCGATGCCGAAAGCGCCATCTGCCTTTTCCCCGTAAAGGCCGACCTGGAAGAGGTGGAGCGGTGGCTTGGCGCCTTCATTCCCGCCAACGCGAAAGACGCCATCATCGGCGGCCAGCCGGGCAAAACATGGAAAATAAAACCATCGAACATCATGGGACTGATACGGCAGTGGGAAGCGCGGCCCCGCAACGCATCCTACCTCGGCACCAAGGCGTTCAGGGAACTGGTGACCGTCCGCGCCGCGCCGCGCATCTCCATCCAGGCGGAAGCCAGCGGCGTGAACTGGCTGGCCCTTTCGGTGGAATTGGAAGACGAGTTGAAAAAGCTGACGCCCGCCGACCTTCTGGCCCGGCTGGCGGAGGGGAATGACGAACTGGTTTCGCTGCCTTCCGGGCTTTACCGGCGCGGCGACCTGACGGATTACTGGAGGCAACTGGAAACCTTCGCCGGCGCCGGGATCGCCCTCGACGGCAAGACGCAAAAGATACACGCCCTGCAGCTTGCCGGTGACAAGGGGCGCGATCTGCTGGAGATGACGGGACACACGGCGGAGATGGAGGGTCTCGCGGAAAAGCTGCGCGGGCTGATCAAGGGTTTTAAAAAAATCCCTTCCGCCCGCATCGAGGCGGGCGCCGCGAAAATCCTGCGCGATTATCAAAAAGAGGGGGTCGACTTCCTTGCGTGGGCGGCGGATACGTTCGGCGGGGCATTGCTGGCCGATGAAATGGGGCTGGGCAAAACACTGCAAATGCTCCTGGCCATAACGGCGCTAAAGGCCAGGGATGAAAACGCCGGCCTCCCCTCCCTCATCATCTGCCCGGCAAGCGTTCAGCACAACTGGCGGCGCGAGGCCGAACATTTCGTCCCGCACCTCAAGGTGGGGGTGCTGGAATCGGGAAAACAGCGGTACGGCATCCTGGAAAAAATGTACGAGTACGACGTGCTGGTGAAGAACTACTCGCTCACGCGGCGCGACCAGGATATCCTGCGCGGGCAGAAATGGCTGGCCATCTGCGTCGACGAGGCGCAAGCGATAAAAAACCCCGCCGCCGACATCTCGAAAGTGGTGAAAACGTTCGACGCCAAATACCGCTTCGCCCTCACCGGCACGCCGATAGAGAACCGGGTCGCCGACATCTGCTCCATTGTCGATTTCGCCGTGCCTGGCTACCTCCCCTCATCGATGAATGGCAGCAAGATGTACGGTGAAAACGGCGCGCGGGACGCGGCGTACCTGCGGACGCGGCTGCGCCCCATCCTTCTCAGGCGGCTGAAATCCGAGGTGGCGGCCGAGCTGCCGCCACGCATCGAAGAGCGGCTCGACTGCGCCATGGCCCCCGCGCAGAAAAAGGTGTATCTGGCGGAGGCGGCCAGGGCGCGCAACCTTTTAGGCACGCTCAAAGGGGGCAAAACCGCCGGGCAGGAAAAGATCATCATGCTGGCCGCCCTCACCAAGCTGCGCCAGATATGTTGCGATCCGGGACTGATTCAGGCGGAAGAGACCGGCTCCGGCAAGGTGGATGAATTCATGAACCTCGTCAGGCCGCTGATGGAATCCGGCAAAAAGGTGCTGGTCTTTTCACAATTCGTCCGGATGCTCAACCGGCTGGAAGACCGCCTGATGGCGGCCGACATACCGTGCCGGATGCTCACCGGGCAGACCAAGCACCGCTCGGAGCTGGTGGAGCGTTTCGAGAAAGACGCCGACCCTTCGGTGTTCCTCATATCACTGAAGGCGGGGGGCACCGGGCTTAACCTCGTCTCGGCCTCGCATGTGGTGCTGTTCGATCCGTGGTGGAACCCCGCCGTGGAGGCGCAGGCGATCGACCGCACCCACCGCATAGGGCAGACCAAAACGGTGCTCGCGTTCCGGCTGGTGACGCTGGGCACCATCGAGGAAAAAATCCTGGAGCTTCAGGAAAAGAAGCGCCGCCTCGTGAAAAACGTCCTCGAAGAGGAATCGTTCAACCGGGGCCTCACCAAAGAGGACTTCGCCTTCCTGCTGGAGGAATAGGCGTTCCCATCTTTGTCATTCCCGCGAAGGCGGGAATCCAGCCCAGCTTGTAAACTTACGCGGGATGGACGGCCAGTTTAAGGCCGCAGGCCTCCAATACCGCCTCGATGTTCTGCAAACGGGGATTGCCCTTTTTTGAAAGCATACGGTAAAGGTTTTCCCGGTTGACGCGGGCCTTGCGGGCCACGGCGCTCATGCCGTGCGCCTCGGCAACGTCACGCAGGGCGACAAGAAGCAGCTTTTCGTCCCCTTCCTCAAATGCGGCGTTGATATATGCCGCCGCTTCTTCCGGGTTTTTTAACGATTCAATCAACCCGTCCCGGTAAGCAACGCTTTTTCCCATGTTCATCTGTCTCCAATTGTCCTGTTAGGCAACTATCGACTCCTGCATAAATAATGTTCCATGCCTGGGTGGCGCGGACACTCTTGTCCGCGTTGTGCCCGCAAGGGCGCAAGCGTTTTATGGCCGCGTGTGTATTGCGCGCCCTCCCGGACGCGCCACGGGCAGGAGTGCCCGTGCCACCAAATGCAACTTTTTTGAATAGGGCATTATTCATGCAGCCATCAATAGCACAGCTATAGCGTATTAGCTACACCGCTTCAAGAGAAGCCCCGCGCATCCCCCTCGGGAGAATCAATCTTCGCGGCGGGGGAGCGAGTCGAGATAATTCTGCAACAGGAGTTGCGCGGCGATCTTGTCTATGACCCCTTTGCGTTTTTCGCGCGAAACGTCGGCGGCGATCAGGTGGCGTTCCGCCTGTACCGTGGTGAACCGTTCATCGCGCAAAGTCACAGGGCGGTTTGCCGCTTTTTGCAACGCGGCGGCGAACGACTCGATCTCCGCCTGAAGCGTGCCGGGGGTGCCGGTCATCCGCATCGGTTTTCCCATCAGGATTTCCCCTACATCCAGCTTTTCCGCCCACGCGACGATATCGGCGATGTCCTTTTTCTTGTTTTTCCGCTCTATGGTGCAGATACCTTGGGCGGTAAGGCCAAGCGGATCGGATGCCGCCACGCCAATCCGTTTCGAGCCGTAATCGAGAGCCATTATTTTCTTGATAGGTTTCTCCATAATTGGGGTTCTTACTCATTGTATAATATATATTGACTTGACAAATTATATTTGATAGCTTACAAAAAGTCGTAATTCCTTAACGCATACTGCAACTTATTGATATATTATGGTTTGGAGGGTTTTCCGTGGGCAATCTGCGCGATCAGATTTTTTACCGGGCGATAAATGATTCCCTCGACCGGCTTCGTAACGAGATGTGCCTGAAATATAAGCCGAAAAAGGAAAACCGTTTCTTTGTCAATTGGATCACCTACGAAATCGGTACCGGCCGCCTTGGCCCCGATGGGATAATGTTTGAAATAAGCTCCAAAATACCGAGCGAGTTCTTCGCCAACAAAGGGCTTAACCCGCGGTATTTCAAGGAAGTGCGCGACATCATGATAAAGGCCTTTAAAAAGCCGCACGATGTGAAAATGGAAAATATCATCCGTTCGCTCAATATCAACGAGCTGAAGGAGCGGGATTATGTAAAATGCGTCTATCTCTTCAAGAATGAAGAGCTTTACACGGAAGACGATATAGATAAGATCATCCGGGCCGTAACCGTTGGCAAGATGGAGCTTCCCGATATTCCGGGAATCACCACGGTGGGCGGCAAAGCGGTTATTTACCGGATGCAGGAAAGCATCTACAGCGCGGCATCCCGGTTGGTGGCTGAATTTATCAGGGCCAACGACTCGGCGATCAGGAAGTACGCGGAATTAGCGAAGAGAACGCCGGCAAGAGCGGCGAAGAAGGCCCCCGCCTCGAAAAAACCGGCGGCAAAAAAGAGCGCCAAGAAAGCCCCCGCAAAAAAAGCCGCCCCAAAGAAGACGGCTCCCAAAACAAAAGCAGCATCGAAAGGCGCCAAGAAAAAATGAACCGCACCCCCGAAGAGATAGCGTACGTATTCAAGGAACTCGACGGACGGCTTGGCCGGCTCCGGGGGTTCCTTTGATCTTGACCGCAAGCTCAAACAGATAGCCCAACTCGAGGCGCAGGCCTCGGTTCCCGATTTCTGGAACAACCAGCAAAACGCCAAAACCGTTTTGAAGGAAAAGGCCCAACTGGAGCAGACCATCGCCCAGTTTGAAAAAGTGCGCAAGGAAATCACCGGCGCGCAGGAACTTTTCGAGCTTGCCCGCATCGAAGGGGACCTGCCGGTGATGGGCGAGGTGGAAAAAGAGCTGGACACACTCGAACACAACATGACCTCAATCGAAATAAAACTCATCCTGACCGGCAACTACGACCGCGGCAACTGCATCATGGAAATCCACTCCGGCGCGGGGGGCACCGAAAGCCAGGACTGGGCCCAGATGCTGATGCGGATGTACCTCCGCTTCGCGGAAAAAAACGGCTTCAAGACCAACATCATCGACTTGCAGGAAGGGGAAGAAGCCGGCGTCAAAAGCGCGACCATCGAGATTATCGGGGAATACGCGTACGGTTATCTGAAGGCGGAAAACGGCGTACACCGTTTGGTACGCATATCGCCGTTCGACGCGAACAAGCGCCGCCACACCTCATTTTCGTCCGTGTTTGTGCTGCCCGAAATCGAGGACAGCGTGGTGGTCGATATCAACGAGGCCGACCTGCGGGTGGATACCTTCCGCTCATCCGGCGCGGGAGGCCAGCACGTCAACAAAACCGATTCAGCCATCCGTATCACCCATATCCCCACTGGGATAGTGGTGGCGTCCCAAACCCAGCGGTCGCAGCACAAAAACCGCGAGACGGCCATGAAAGTGCTCCGCGCCCGCCTGCACGAACTGGAGCGGCGGAAAAAACAGGCCGAGATCGACCACCTGACCATGGACAAAAAAGACATTGGGTGGGGAAGCCAGATACGCTCCTACGTGCTGGCCCCGTACCGCATGGTGAAAGACCTCCGCACACGCCTGTCGAGCGGCAACACCGACGCGATACTGGATGGCGATATCATGCCGTTCATCGAGGCGTATCTCACCAAGCCGGCCACCGCCACCGTTCCGGCCGACGACGAGGATCTGGAATAACCGGCCCCGGCGATTGCGGGAAAAGTGGGGGCGGAAACTGATTAAAAAGTTCCCCCATTTTTCCCTTCCCGTAGCCCCGAATCCGGCCTAAAAATGCTTCCTTCTTTTCACGCAAATGCGGCAAGAAGCCCCAAAACCTCCATATACGCCAAAACTTTCAAATCCGCACATGCCAAAATCTTCAAATGCGCCAGATGCTCCATTTCCACCAATTCCGCCACGCGCGCTTGAAATAACCGCAGAGAGGCACGGAGAAGATTTTTGGGCAGTGTCTCAGTTTGAAAACATCCCCTTAGCGTTTCCCCATTTTTTCAGCGATCGCTTTTAATATTTCCGCCTCGCCGGGATCCAGTTCCATCAGTTTGGGATACAGTGCCAATGCATCGGATTTTCTTCCCATGTAAAGATAGGTTTGGGCAAGCATAAAGAAGGCATCTGCATCCGAAGGATCCAATTTAATGGCCTTTTCATACTCCTGTATTGCGCGTGTGTAAAGCTTCCTTGTCATCAAATTGGTCGCCAGGGAGTAAACGGCATCGCTGTTCTCTGGATTGATACGCAATGCCTCCTCGTACTCTTTTCCCTCCATCTCATATTGCTTCTCCCTGTAATAGGCATTCCCAAGCTCGATATGCGCCCCTTCCAGATTTGGATTAAGTTGAATCGCCTTTTTATAGTTGGTTATCGCCTCGTCCCATTTTTGGGCATCTCTGGCAAGAATCCCTTTTATATAGAAATTCAAGGCGTCCGGTGAGAAGCTCGTCTTTTTCAATTCGGCTATGGGGAGGGCTTTCCGCCGGTTGATGAAATCCTCCATATCGTTTAGCGGAACGGCCATTTTGATGTTTTTTTCAGAGGAAATTATCAGTCCAACAAGCTTGCCGTTCCCATCCACCAATGCCCCTTTGTTGATGGTTTTGGAAAATGAGGCTATCTGGATATATTGAATTTCCCCATCTTTATGCCTGCCGGGGAAATACTTAAAATCGCTGATCACGGCCTGGCTGGGCTTGCTTCGATTGTCGGCGGCATCCATCAGGAAAACGGTTTCTCCAACGGTTGCCTCTTTTATTTCCTCAGCCGGTATGTTTGGAAGGGCCTCGTGGCTTATTTTCATTATTGCAAGATTTCTGTTCTCGTCCGGCCAAACGGTATTGGTGTTGTATGTCGTGCCGTCATTCAGCGTGATGCGTACCGAACTGGCCTTTGCCAGCGGGGCCAGATTCGATGCTATCAACCCTTTTCGATTTACGATCACCCCCTGAAAATCGCTTAATGTTCTGCCGTCTTCAGCCATCGCCTTTATGTTCACAAAGGAGTTGCGGTTTATTGCAGGCAGAACCGGGGTGTCGAGCGCGTTTCTTACCACAGCAAGGGTCGCGAAGATGGCCACGCAAGCGCTTGCCATTCCAACCGCCAGCATTTTCCAGTTGAAATAGTTATTTAACGATTCTTTTAGTGTGGCCCAAGGATCTGCTTGCCGGTTTTTATCAGGTGCCGCAAGCAGTTCCTTTAGCTTGCTCGTTAACCGGGGGGACAATGAAACCTCTTTTTTCTGATAATTTAGTAACTCTGCCACCTCGTTTAGCTGATGAGTGCAAAAAAGGCAGGATTCCAGATGTTGTTGGAACGCTATTCTCTCCCCTTCGGATATTTTTTCCTCAACGTATAGACCTATAGCGTTGAATCCGGGACATTCCGGCGTTTTTAAACGCTCAATATCCGTCAAAGCGTTTCTTATCTTCTGGCCGATAAAATCATCCATGGTAAAACATGTCCTCAATAGAAAAGACTTCCAGAAAAACGATTTTCTTCCACGGCATCTTAATTATTTTAGCCATTAAGCACTTTCCGCATTTTCTCTTTTATCCGTGAATATCTGGAAGCTACCGTTCCCATAGGGATTTTTAACATGGCGGCAACCTCCCTGTCTTTATGCCCTTCACTTTTTAAAAGGGCGATCTGCCGGTCTTCCACGGGGAACGCCCCCAATAGTTTCAGGATAGCTTCGGTTTCATCATGCGGATATTCAGGGGAAGGTATCGTGTTTTCAAGAAACTCTTCTTTTTTCCTGGCTCTGGATGAATATTGGCTTTTCGCGGCGTTGATTACAATGGTTTTGAAATAGGCCAAAAACTCGTATTTTGAGCCGCCACGGAAATTTTCCAATCCGCCCTTGTGAAGCTTTACAAAGACTGTTTGAATCACGTCATCCTTGTCGTCGCCGGAAAGGTTGGGGAATTTTGAATTCAGGATATTCATGGCCATCCGCGCATATTCCATGAAGAAAGCATTCCACGATTCATTAATTCCGGCTTTGCATCCTTGAATCAATAGAACAACTTCGTCAGCCATTTCGCTGATTATACAAAGAATTGAAAAATATTTCCGGCCTTTGGAAGAAAACCGGGTTTCTGAAAGTCTCTATTTTGAAAGTAACTATATTAAGGAGGATGGAATGAGGATCATTGCTGAATGCCTTTTAACCTTGTTTTTCGTATGGCTGAAAAACAACTGGTGAACAAAACGATTGGCATGAAGAGAATATTTTTTATTTTTCTATGCTTGCTCATCCTTACGGGGGGTGCGTCTTCAAGAAGTTTCGCGTTGGAACAGTTTAATTCGGAGCAAGCGGCCCAAAGCGCTTGTCCGGGCGATAAGGTCGTCTGGCTCAACATCCCGACCGGTGTTTACCATTACAAGTGGCAGAGATGGTACGGCGCAACCAAACATGGCGCCTATGTATGCGAAAAAGAGGCCGTAAAAAGCGGCAATCGGGCAAGTAAGCGCGGTTAAAGATGTTATCAAGGCCCGTTAAGCCGTTAGTTGCGCTGATAGCGGTTATTTTCTTCACCGCTTATGCGGCAGTTAGCCTCGCTCAGCCAGTTAACCTTGACGGTGCAACCGCAGAGGTCTATTTCTCGCCAAACGGCGGCTGTACAGATGCCATAGTGGCCGAGATAGGCAAGGCGAAGACGGAGGTGCTTGTCCAAGCCTATTCCTTTACCTCCGCGGCCATTGCCCAGGCTTTGGTGGATGCGCACAACCGCGGGTTAAAGGTTGAGGTGGTGCTTGATAAAAGCCAAGCTGGGGATAAACACTCGTCGGCGGCGGACCTCGTCGCCCATGCCGGGATTGCCACATTTATTGACCGAAGCCATGCCATAGCGCATAATAAAATAATGCTTGTCGACCGGGGAATAATCATCACTGGCTCTTTTAATTTTTCCAAAGCGGCGGAGGAAAAGAACGCTGAAAACCTGTTAATTATAAAGGCCAGCCAAGAGCTTATGGAAAGGTACGTTGATAACTTCCAAAAACATTTGGCGCACTCGGAGGAATATAAGAAGTGAAGGTCGGAAATGTGGAAAATGTCGGCTCTGGTCAAACACCAGATAAAGTAAGAACCAAAGTTAACATGTCAGGTTTCTTCTTACATGCCATGAACACCTTTTATCGTAAAGCAAAAGATTACGAAGAAATCAATGAAGCCCCCAGTGAGGAATTTAACTCCTATTTTTTTGGTGGAATTATCTGCACCGTTTCTTTTTTGGAATGCTTTATAAATGAGGTTTACCAAGAATTGTCAGATGGCCCTTGCTACAATTTCATAAATGTTGACTTGGTGCGCGCTCATGCCATTCAAGAACTTTATCAGCGGAATATTTTAAGGACAACTGAGATTCTTGAAAAATATGATTTGTTTGCAGGGGTTTATGCTTGTAAAAAACTAGAAAAAGGAATATCTCCATACAAAGATGTGGCTTTGCTGATTAAGATACGGAATGAACTTGTTCATCATAAGCCCAAATGGGTTGAAAGTGCATTGGATGATTTTGGCCAAGCTTCAAGTCCATGCAAGATCGAAAAAAATTTCAAAAAACAATTTTCCTTGAGTAAGTATCATGGCGGAAGCCCAACCTTTGTTCCGCATAAATGTATGTCAGCGGATTGTCTGCGATGGGGAAATGAAAAATCAAAAGAATTCATCTCGTCTTTTTGCAGTGACATAAACTATAACTATCCATATTTTAAAGATCGCGAACCAAAAGGATAATTTATGATTTGGATTTTCGGGATTGGATTATTTATCGTTTTCTGGTTCGTTTTTCCCCCATTTCGGAAATTCGTTTTATGGGTTGGGGTTATTTTGGTTTTGCTAATATCAGCGGTTTTTCTTTATACGAAGCACGAAAAAACCGTGGAGGAGTCCCTCATTCCTTTTTCCAAAGTAGAGTTAACCGATCTTAAACTTGTTAATGGGAAATTATTGGGAGAGGAAAAAAATAATTCCGATCATGACCTCCTAGATGTTCATCTTGAAGTTAAAGCATGGGATTGTCCGTCTCCCCAATTGCCTCCGGGCGTTATTAACCTGGGTTCGCTCTGCACCACAATCGGCCAAGATAGCGTTTATCTTTGGAATATGGTTCCGCCTCACCAAAAACGTGCAATCGATTCTCATGTCTTTTTCTCAAACCTGCCTTCCATTAAGGGCGAGTTTCGCTGGTCATATGAAATTGTCGGAACAAGGGGGAGATAAATACTTGGTTAAGCATAAAAGGATATCCTTTGGAGGAATTGTCTTCGTTCTGTTATTGGCTTTACTGTTTTCATCCTGTGGGGTTCTGAACGGTGAAGTAACCGTCCATGAAATAGGGTGTGATGGAGAATGGAAATCCCTAACGCTACACGATGGGAATTGCCTTGGGAAACTCGTTGACCTGTCAGTTACTTACAAAGCTTTAGTCGATAAGCAAGAAGTCCTTTATTGGGGTACGGATGACAAAAGCGAAATACGCAAATTTCACAAGTGTAATGTTCGAGACTGGAAAAATTGGGATTGTGAAGAAATAGACGGGTTGAAGCATAGCATGAGGAACGGGGATCTAATTGAAGCAAATACGGAGAGAACATATCACGCATCATGGATGGATTATCATTCTACATTCCCCAAGGGCATCGGGTGGGCGGTCAAGGGGCTACAGTGGGTTTTGATGTTCGTGGCTTTAATCTTCCTTCTATTGATGTTATGGGAGCTTATCAAAGCCTGGCGTATAGTGGTGGCGTTTATTTTTTTTGTATTTACCACTTTTCTTTTCTTTGTAGTGCCAAGTGCAGTGTCAAGTGAAAGTTCCGTCATGAAAGCTCTAAGTGTTACGCTGTCAACAGCGCTGTTTGCTTTTTCGATTTACGTTTTGAAAAAGATTCATTCACCAGCTAAGCCCGATTTCGCAACAGTAATGGGAGAGTTCAAGAAAATTTTTCTATCTAAAGCCGCCTTTACGATAGCAATGGGAAATGTAATTGAACCCGGCTTCTTCTCGGAATTAATGAGGGTTTTTCTCTGGGTAGGCTTTGTAATTTCAGGCTGTTTCTCTGCATTGCTGATTTATGGGTTGCGCGAAGATTATTTTGCTGGACGTGTGCTTGAGAGTAGCCTAGAACTGTTAGTAGGTATAGGTATATTCATGCTTTCGCTTTATTGTTTGATAAAGATGGATCAACCACCTAAATGAAGCAAAGACAAGCGGTCGAATTTGATCGTCCGATTTACCTTAGAGAATCCGGCGAAGATGATTCAGTTATCCAGTTTGGAAAGCCTCCCGAACATGTAAAAGAAGATCACGAAAATGGCGTTTCCAGGTTTGGGGGACTTTGGAGAGAACCGGATTATGTACAAACATACCTTCGAGCCTCCAGCATTTTAGTAGCAGAATCTAGAGAGAGAAATGACCTGGATAATCTTGGGTTGCCAATATTCTATTTACAGCGCCACACCATTGAGTTGTTTTTAAAAAGTCTTTTGTCGCATCTATATGATATTGCAAAAATGAAGCATGAAATTTACTGCACCAGCGAACCGCAAGATTGCCTGCCAACAAAAGAACAAGAAGAAAGATTAGCAGGAAAATATAAGGGACACGACCTTTGTCTTTTTTGGGCCGACTTTTCATCAGCTTCAAATAAGCTAGGGTTTGGCGACCCGCCAAATGAATTGGGCAATTTGATTAAAGATATAAGCGCATACGAGAATATCCACCATACTTGGTCGCGTTATTCTTCTCACGCTGAAAGGAAAACTGGGGTGCTCATATCGCACAGCAAAAGTGAGGTTGCCATTCCTGTAGTTGATATTCAAAACCGCATTGAAAAAGTTATAGGCGGCATTGAATATAAAATGGGTTCCGACCCGAAGAGTTATGCAACGATTCTCTATGATGAATGGAAATCGTTATCCGATAGGTTGGAAGATTTGGGGTAAGGCCTTGCATTGCACCGTTTGGGGGATTCTTAAGTTACGGTTAAACGAATTCTGATAAAGTAACCATACACAATGCGTTTTGACAAAGGAATTTTGCCAAGGGGTTTAATAGTGACGAAACCCAAATATTGGTGTCAATTACGACTTTAACGGCCACGTTTTTCTTCCCGAACCTCCTTTATGGCCCGGGCGGCATCCGCTTCAATTTCTTCGGAGGAATATTTTATTGCCTTCTTTTGCAGGCCCTTTATTATGCCGTCAAACCGCTTTTGCCAGTCGTCGCGCGACAAAACCCTTATCTCAACCTTCTCGCGTTCTTTGACGTCAACCGGCTCAAGAGGTTTAAACACGCCGTTTTCAAAAATCGCGCCTATCACACGGGACATAAAACGTCTCCCTCTACATTAAAAGCTAAAAACATAAACATTTGCTTCCACGACTATGATTCATCAACTGCCATGCAATGTCAACAAAGGGAGGCGCGGGGTCAGGTCTTGCAATGACGCATTTGGGAAAACAACCTCCCCTGTATCCCCTCCTGCCCACTGCGGTGGATTCCGGCCCGATTTGGATATTTTTATGAAAATTTCAAAATGAGACACTACCCGCCGATAGGCGTATGATAACCGGCATGAAGAGGGTTTTTGCGGCGGCCGCGCTGCTGACACTGCTTTCCATGCCGGTGGCCACGGCGGAAAATCTGCCGCCGTTCAAAGCCGATCCGCCCGGGGTGGCCGATTTCTCCCGGATGAAGCTGAAAACCATCGATGGGGCGCGGGTGATGCTGGCCGATTTTTCCGGAAAAGTGTTGCTGCTCAATTTCGCATCCACCTGGTGCGTGCCGTGCTACGCCGAGATGCCGGCGCTCAACCGCCTGTACGCCGCATACCGTGAAAAAGGGCTGGCCGTTATCGCCGTTGTCGTGCACAACGGTGGCGCGGCGAAGGCGAAAAAATTCGCCGAAAAAACAGGCGCGCGCTTCCCCGTGCTGGTCGAGGGAGAAACCGATGTGATGTTGCAACTGGGGTTGAGCGAACTGCCGGTGAGCTACATTCTGGACAAAAAAGGGAATGCGGTGGCAAAAGTATCCGGCGCGGTGGCGTGGGATGGCCCGGAGGCTTTTACATACCTGGATATGTGGCTGAAACAATAAATATGTCCGGCAGATTTGCACGCCTTTTCATCGCCGTGAAAATGCCGCCGGAGGTGGCGCAATCGCTCGATGCCATGATCCGCCAACTTGCGGTGGCGGAAGCGGAAGTGAAGTGGGTGAAAATCAAAAATCTCCATCTCACCCTGAAGTTTCTGGGGGAAGTGGATGAATCCGAAATTCCTTCCCTAATCGACGGGCTGCAAACCGTGAAGAGCAAAAAATTCACCATTGAGGCCGGCTCCATCGGTCTAATGCCCAATATCCGCCGACCACGGGTGATATATGCGGACATTGTGAAAGGGGCGGAAAAACTCGAAAAACTCGCATTTTTTGTCGAAAAAGTGACGATTTCACTTGGTTTTGAGCCGGAAAGCAGGAAGTTCCTGGCCCACCTGACCCTTGGCCGCTTCAAGGGTCAAACGCGGCTAAATAAACTTTTGGAAAAAATTGATTGTGCAAAAGGGGTAATTTTTGGTAAAGTTTCGGTTGTGGAGTTTTATCTCATAAAAAGCGAACTGAGGCCGGAGGGGCCGCAGTACACGGAATTGGCCTCAATACCGTTACAATAAAGGGAGGAATCATGGCGGAACCAAGCAGCGATAAGAAAAAGGCGCTCGAAATGGCGTTTGCCCAGATCGAGAAGAACTTCGGCAAAGGCTCGGTGATGCTGCTTGGTGAAGACAGCCCGAAGGTCATCACCGAAACCATCCCGACCAGCGCGCTCTCGCTCGATTACGCGCTTGGTATCGGCGGCGTTCCGCGCGGCCGCATCACCGAGATATTCGGGCCGGAATCGTCGGGCAAGACCACCCTCACCCTCCACATCATAGCCAACGCGCAGCGGACCGGCGGCGTGGCCGCCTTTGTCGACGCCGAACACGCCTTCGACGCGCTCTACGCCCAAAAGCTCGGCGTGGACGTGAAAAACCTCGTCATCTCGCAGCCGGACACCGGCGAGCAGGCGCTCGAGATCGTCGAAACGCTGGTGCGCTCCGGCGCCTGCGACGTGGTGGTGGTCGACTCGGTGGCGGCGCTGGTGCCCAGCGCCGAGATCGAAGGGGATATGGGGGACAGCCACATGGGCCTGCACGCCCGGCTGATGAGCCAGGCATTGCGCAAACTCACCGGCATCATCAGCAAATCCAAAACATCGGTCATCTTCATCAATCAGATACGGATGAAGATCGGTGTGGTGTTCGGCAACCCGGAAACCACCACCGGGGGCAACGCCCTTAAATTCTACAGCTCCGTCCGGATGGATATCCGGCGTACCGCCGCCCTGAAGGACGGGGAAGAAGTGATAGGCAACCGCACCCGCGTAAAAGTGGTGAAAAACAAGGTGGCCCCGCCGTTCCGCGAAGCCGAGTTCGATATCCTTTTCGGCCACGGCATATCGCGCGAAGGGGACATGCTCGACCTCGCCAGCAACCACGGGTTAGTGGAAAAAACCGGCTCATGGTACAGCTACAAAAAAGAAAAGATCGGCCAGGGACGCGAGCAGGCGCGCAAATTCCTTGTGGACAATCCGGCCATCACCGACGAACTCGACAAAGAACTCCGGAGCAAGCTGGGAATAGGCGAAAAGATAGAGCCGATCGGGGGGGCCGAGGCCAAGATGGAAGAGGCGGAAGCGAAACCATCGCGCAAGAAATCGTAAGCGGCGATGGAGCAAGGGTTGCGGCGCGCGCTGGCGGCCGCATACCGCCTGCTGGCGCGGCGCGACCGGAGCGAGCACGAACTGCGCGGCGCGCTGGAAAAACGGGAGACCCCGCCGGACATTATCGATGCGGCGGTGGAATATCTCCGCGAACGGCGGCTGGTGGACGACCGGAAATTTGCCCATGCCCGCGCGCAATCGCTGGCGCGAAACAAAAAGGTGGGGCCGCGTTACCTGCGCGACGCCCTTAAAAAAAGCGGGATCGGCGAAACGCTGATCCAGGAAGCGGTGGCGGAAACGTTTTCCGACCCGCAACGGGAACGGAACGAAATACGCGCGCTGATCGAAAAAAAAAATAAGACCATGAAAAAAGACGCCACACCCCTTCAGCGTAAAAAGAAGCTGTTTGACTTCCTGCTGCGCCGCGGCTTTTCGTACGATGCCGTGATAAAAGCGCTTAACGCGCGTGAGGACGCGGAATGAACCCCGCGTATATCTGGGCCGCCTATTTCTTCGCCATCGGCTCCGCTATCGGCTCGTTCCTGAATGTCGTCATATACCGGCAGCCGCGCGGCGAATCGGTGGTCAGCCCCGGCTCGCACTGCTACGCCTGCAAACAGCCGATACGATGGTATCACAACATACCCATCGCCAGCTACCTGATCTTGCGCGGCAAGTGCGCCAACTGCGGCGCGCCGTTTTCGCCGCGCTATATGCTGGTGGAACTGCTCACGGGCCTTCTTTTCGCCGCCTGCCTCCTCCGCTTCGGCCTGAACGGCCCGGCATTTGTGTACATGCTGCTGTGCGCCGCGCTGGTGGCCGTTTTTTTTATCGATCTCGACCACTTCCTCATCCCCGATGTCATCACCCTTCCCGGCATGGCGGCGGGGTTGATCTGCGCGCTTTTCGTCCTGCCGCTTTCGATGATGGATGCCACGCTCGGCTTTGCGGCGGGGTTTGGGATATTTTTCCTGTTGGCCGTTGCGGTGCCCGGCGGTATGGGCGGCGGCGACATCAAGCTGATGGGGATGCTGGGCCTGTTCCTGGGCCTGAAGGCGGTGTTAATCACGATCTTCCTGGCATCGTTCATCGGCGCCGTGATCGGCCTTATCGGCAAACTGTTTTTGGGAAAAGGAAGCAAAATTCCGTTCGGCCCCTACCTCGTCGCCGGCGCGCTGGCGGCCCTCTTCTTCGAGCGGGAGATCATCGATATCTATCTCCGGCTCGTCATGCCGCGCTAGCCCGCTTAAACTTGAATAAAGCGGGGCCTTCCCCGGAATCCGTGTGTGTTGTTACGCTTTTTCCCAGCTTATCATCGCCGAGGTAAGGCTCGCCGAAAGCTTGGAAAATTCGCTCGATGTATCGAGGCCTTTTGCCGCGGTATCTTTCTTTCCCGTTAATGCGTTTTCGAGTATTTTTGCGGCCTCTACATGGAATTTGGCATGCAGGTCGCGAACCTTGGCCCAGTTCTCGGTTTTCTTTTCATCGGGCGAAAGGCCGTGAAGCCATTTGCCGAAATCACAATTGTTGTCGGCTTTTACCTTGTCCACGGTAAATTCGCTTGTGCCGGTATCCACGGCGCTGCGAAGCCGCACTTTCCACATTCCGTGCGCACCGATGGCCTTTTTGATCTCTTCACTTTTTGACATGTCACCCCTCCAGATTGATTGTAACTTGGCATTTGCCCACAACTAATTTGGAACATTATATCTCATTTTTATTTTTGCGACAGAGGGATCAAAAGCCGCTTTTGCCTCGATGTTCATTCAAGTAATCGCCAGTCCGTTCCGAATAATAAACAAATAACCCGTTAAATCTGGTAACCTAAAATGCTAATGAAATCGGCAATTTACGAGGTCTTTTTCCGCGATGGGTCTTATGCCATCGACTTCGGCTTTACCGTGCGCCACATGGAAATTGTCGGGGCGGCGATGGAGAAGGCCGGTTTTCCGTACGTTGAAATCGGCCACGGCTACGGCCTTGGCGCGGCGCGGGCGGGGTATCCAGCCGCCGCCCAGACCGATGAGGAATATTTGAAGGCCGCGGCCCGTATTTTTCACCGCACCGCTTTTGGCGTTTTCTTCATCCCCGGTATCGGAATAATGGATGACGTCCGTTTGGCGATCGACCACGGCATCCGCTTCATCAGCATCGGCCAAAACATCACCGCCATCGAAGAAGCGGAAGAGGCGGTACGCTTCGCCCGGCGGCAGGGGCTTCAGACGACTGTCTGCATGATGAAGGCCCACCTGCCCGGCGATGCCGCCTTTGCCGAAAAAGTCAAGCGTATCAGCGGTTGGGGGCCGGACTGCATCTGCATCATGGACAGCGCGGGCTGCCTCACGCCCGGCATGGTGGGGCGGAAAGTGGAGCAGATACGGGCGGCGGGCGGGGCGGCGGGTTTCCACGGCCATAACAACCTTCAGCTTGCAACCGCCAATGCCCTTGCGGCGGCGGATGCGGGGGCGGTACGGCTGGACGCATCGCTGGGCGGATTGGGACGCAGCGCGGGAAACGCGCACAGCGAGATATTGGCCGCACTGTTTGAACGGCTGAAACGGCCGCTCCCCCCCCCACTGGCGCAAATTGAACCGGTTCTCAACGCCGTGGAGGCCGCAGGGATCGCCATGCCGCTGGGGGTGCCGTTGACCGATATTCTGCTGGGGCTTTATGGATTGCACAGTTCCATCGCCCCGGCGCTTGATGAAGAAGCGGCGCGCCACGGGGTGGCCAAAGCACTATTGTATGAAACGGTGGCGCGGAAAAACCCCGTCAATCCCACACGGGCCGAGATAGCCGAAACCGCAGCGGCCCTGCGGTAGACGTGTGGTGGAGCGGAACGGCTTATTGAAAGCTGCGGATACCCTCAGCTTCATTTTTGAATACGGCTATCTTTTCTTTAAGCCGCGTAAAAGTGAACAGCTCATCAAGGTCCTGGGCCAATCCGCTCACTTTCATAATACCGCCCACCTCGCTCACCTTCTTTGAGGCCAACACCAACCGGCCCAGCCCCGAACTGTTGACAAAGCCGACTTCCTGGAAATTCAGCAGCAGCTTCAGGTTCTTCCGGTCCAGTTCGGCCTGGATAGCGGAGGAGAACTCTTCCATGTCGCCGAGGGTTTTGATATTCCCCAGAAGTTCCAGTATCGTTACCCCGTTTTCGGTGCGAGAAGAAATCTTCATGAACACTACCTCCTTGGTTCCGAATTTACAGGGACATTTTACGCTATTTTACCATTAGATTGGTAGTCCATCACCAGCAGGGCCACATCGTCGGTCAGCGGTTCATCCCCGGTATGGCTTTTCATCGCGGCGAGTACCGCCTCAATAGCCGGTGCCGCCTCTAAACCCCGGGTCTCCTCCAGCACACTTATTAAGCGCCTGCCGCCGAAAAGCTCGCGGTTTTTATTGGCCGCCTCGGTGATGCCATCGGTATAGGCAAATAGACGGTCGCCCGGCTCGAACTTGAACACCGAATCGTCGAACCGGTCAAAATCGAATATCCCCACCAGGCCGCCGTTTGGCTCAAGCAGGCGCACAACACCGGTATGCCGGTTCACCACGACCGGTGGGGGGTGCCCCGCCAGCGAATACGCCATCCAACCGGTTTTGGTGTTAAGCACGGCGTAAAACAGCGTGCAGAACGAATCGTCCGGTGTGAGCCGTGATAAAATCTTGCTTATCCTCTGCACCACATAGCTGGGAGAACCGATATCCATGCCGATAGTGGAAAGCAGCGACTTTACAATAGCGACAATAAGCGCGGCGGAACTGCCGTGACCCGATGCGTCGGCGATAAACACCCCCATATGGCCGTTGGGCATTTCAAACACATCGTAATAATCCCCCCCCAGATGCAGACAGGGGAGGTAGGCCGAGTGGAACAAAATATTGGGGTTTTCGGGGAATTTTTCGGGCAGCAGTTTTTGCTGGATGCGGCGGGCCACCATAAGGTCGGCTTCGATGAAATCGTTCTTCTCCCGCAATTCCTTTGTCCGCTCCAGGACTGTCGCCTCGAGGCGCTCCTTTTCCTGTTCCTCCGCCTGGCGGTACAGTTCAACGGAAGCGATGAAATGGTTGAACGCGATTGAAAGTTCGTCCAGCTCATCGCTTGATCCCAGCGGGATGCGGGCGTCGAACCGGTTGTCCCTGACGATCCCGTTCACCTGCCGGATGATGCCGGTGATGCGGTTGGCCACCATGGTGTTGAAAAAAATGAGTGCGCCAAACGAGGTGGCAAGCATCACGATGAAGCCAATGACCGAAAGCAGCAACATGTCGTTGATGAGGTGCTTATCCTCCTTGGTCATGGTAAATGTGGAAAGCAATACCCCGCGTATGCGGTGATCGGCGCCATGGCAACCGTGACATGCCTCCATGTTGATTATCGGAAACAGCATTTCGACCATCTTCCCGTTATCGGTCTGCCGTGTGTAGACCACTTTCCCGCCCGTCCCAAGCGCGTTGGCGAAGTGGGGATCATCAGGCGGCACCGCCTGGCGCGGAGATTTCAAGCGCCGGGAGAACCGCTTTTCGCCCAAAATCCCGTTCACCTTGTTCATCGTTTCACCATCGGCGAAGGCTTCGATGCCATTGACGCGGACGATCTCGATCTTCTCAAGGCCCTGGATGCCCTTGTAGTTGTTCATCACCTCGCTCATCATGTCGCCATGGCCCGCAAGCATAATCGGGGTGAGGGTGCCCATCACGAAATCATCGATGAGCCGGACTTTTTCGTTTTGGAATTCCTCCTGCATGCTCCGCGTGGTTTTCATAGCCACCCCGGCCAGCGTGAGGACGCCGATAAACGAAAGCGCCAGGACGAAAAGCGCCGCCTTTCCCTTAAGCGTCCTGAAAAAGGAATGGGATTTCATTCAGGCGGCGGCGGAATCATTTTTTGTGGAACAAATGCAGCGGCGGCCGCCGTTTTCAAATCGGAGTTCATCCATATAAAAACGCACCATCATAATGCCGCGTCCCTCTTCCGCCAGCAGGCTCTCCTCGTTAAACTCCTGGGGGAGCGCCCCGTAGTCAAATCCCGGCCCCTGATCTTCAACGATCAGGGTAAAAAAGTCGTGCCCCACCCGGGCTTCCACGGCGACTTCCTTCCCGGAATCCATTTTGTTCCCGTGTTTCATGGCGTTGATCACCAGTTCATCCACCGCCAGCGGAATGGCGAAGTTGGTTTTTTTGCTGGAATATTCCATATCTTCGCAGACCCGCATCACCTGATAGCTGATCGCGGGCACCATGGAAAAATCGCTGGGGATGCGGTAGGTGAGCGTTGCAACGGCATAGGGGAGAACCCGCCTCTTTTCGGAAGTGATCCGGGGAAGCCGCAATGCCTTTTCCGAGATGTTAAGGATCGTGGACTTGTTGAACGGCTTGGTCAGAAAGTAAAATGCGCCCCGGTTGAGCGCCTCCTTCGCCACATAGAAATCGCCGTGGGCCGTCAACACGATCACGGGCAGGGTGGGATAAAGCCCTTTGATCTTTTCCAGCAGTTCAAGGCCGCTCATTCCCGGCATCAGAATGTCGGTAATCACCAAATCCACGCGATGAGTGCGCAAAAGGTTGAGGGCCTCTTCGCCGGACGAGGCGGCAAGCGGCTCGATCTTCGCCTGCGAGAGAATACGCCCGATGATCTCCGTGACGTGCGGCTCGTCATCAACCAGCAATACTTTGAATATCTGCCCTTCCGGCATACTCCCTCCTAGTCCCAACGCATAGTCTAACAAAAAAGTATTAGGAAGCGAAGAAATACCGGCGACTAAAATGAGGTGGCCTATTGATTAACGAACGCGCGCCAATCAGTCGAGCGACTTGATGAATTTATCCATCTTCCGGTTTTCATCTTCCGGAGGAACCGGGGCGGACTCGGGCTTGGCCTTCTTAACCGGTTCCACCTGTTTAATGCGGGGGGGGCGCGCGGCCGCTTGGGCGGAAGGCGCATTGTCGGCGGAGGCGGGCGGCAATCCCGCCCCCCTCTTGGGAGAAGAAGGTTGCGGTGGGTAAACAGCGGCCGGGTGGGGAGGATTTTTGGGCGATACCGGCTGCAACTCAGGCGGCGGAATCTTCTGCGGCCCGGCTACCGGGGGTGCTGCGGGGGGAACCCCATCCTCCGGGATGGCCGGCACCGAAGGGAGGCTCCCTTTCAAATCCTTAAGGTCGGGGATTTTTTCCTTCAACTCATTAAAATCGCTTTTCAGTTCGCCAGAAGGCCGGATATTCAATCCCAGGGGACCGCTAGGATGCGCCAAATACCGCGTCCAGCGCAATAGATATGAATTGGCAAGAAGGGTTTGAAAGGCCGACGGCCAATAACCGAGGGCCACCAGAAACAATGCCAGAATGACAAATCCCTTTATTACACCCATCAATGCGCCGCCGGGGGCATCCACCGCCCGCGGCATTTTTAAACCCAGTTTTTCCCGGACAACATATTCCAGCAGCCGCACAAGAAGATATACGCCTACGAACAGGATTAAAAATCCGAGGAGGCCGGCCAAGGGGGCGAAGGTGATAAAACCCTTCAGAAGAGCCGCGGCACGTTGATAAAAAAACAGCGCGGCCAAATACGCACCAACCCACGCGGTAGTGAAAAAGAACTCCTTTACCAGCCCGCGCACCCAGCCGAAGCCGGCAAACGCCAGCAGCAACACGCCAGCGGCCAAATCGAACCAGTAAATGGACATTGGCTGTATTGTGGTAAACCCATGGGATATAATCAAGGGGAAAAAATAACCCGTACGCACATTGGCCCGCCTTATTCACAATCAACCGGGGCGGGAACGCCACACTTTTTGAAAAAACGCGGAGGCAGGCGAAGGATTTGGCAAAATAGGCGTTTGCGTGGTTTGGTTCTTAATGATTGCGGGGGACTCTTGGCGGCATGAATATTCTTGATCGGTATGTGTACGGCCTTTTTTTCCGTTATTTTTTCGGGGGGATGGCGCTGCTGGTCACGCTCTTCGCCATGATCATCTTTTTTGAGGTGGTTGGAGACTTTGTCCGCGCCGGCTCATCCTTTGGGCTTATCGCCGCGTACTTCTTCTACCGGCTTCCCGAAGCGGTCTATTACATGACCCCGATGGCGGTATTGACCGCCTCCATCATCGCTCTTTCCATCATGACGCGGCAAAAAGAAACGATGGTGCTGATGTCCTGCGGCGTCTCCGCTTCCCGCATCACCCGGCCCATCGTGGCGGCGGCGTTGCTGATCGCGGCGGGAACTTTCATGCTGGGGGAATACGTGCTCCCTTCCGCATGGGTAAACGCCGCGGACATCTGGAACCATAAGGTGAAAGGGTACCGCAATATAAGCTCCGTAAAACAAAACGGCGCCTGGATAAAATCCGACTCCGGCGAAATATGGAACATCGGCTTTCCCAACCTTGCGGCCGGAACGCTGTTCGATGTGACCATCATCCAAATCGCGCCCGGCAACGAAAACTTCGCCACCATCATCCAGGCCCGTACCGGACGTTTCGAGCCGGGCGGGGGATGGACTTTTTCCAACGTGCGCGAACGCCATTTCACCCCCGCGGGGGACGCCGCAGATGAAACATTCATGGAAAAAACCTACCCATTCGCCCTCGGCGCCGGCGAACTGGAACGCGCCGAGAAAAAACCGGAACAAATGAACCTGCGTGAAATCGCCGCCTATGTCGGCCAAATCAGGAAAGCGGGTTACAAAGATACCCGCTATACGGTTGACATGTACGCCAAAGTCACTTTTCCGCTTATCAGCGTGGTGATGGCGGCGCTAGCCATCCCCTTTGGCCTCAAATCCAGGCGGGGGAGCGGCAACCTCGCCGCCGTTACGATGGCCGCCGCCCTGGGCTTCATGTTCTGGTTCTTCTATTCCATGGGCATTTCACTCGGACATTCCGGCAAACTGCCGCCACCGTTGGCAGCTGGCGGAGCGCACCTCCTGTTCCTGTTTGCGGCGTCATATATATTCCTCTCCGGTTACCACACACGAGAAGGCCTGTTCCGTTAAAGAAAAACGCATTTCCCCCAGCTCTTAATGCGGGCCGGGCACACCACCGGAGCAAAATAAGCGGCTTTGTCCGCATTATTTACGGAATAGGGCGGGCTATGCGCTATTCCGTATTTTATGTTACAGTCCGCTAAATGATGGTATGATTAGACATTATTTGTATGCTTGCTGAGATGGAACTGCATTATTTCCACCGTGAATACGCCGCCCGCCGTACCCTGCACGCGCCGGGCGGGTTCAGAGCTTCGACCGGAAGCCTCATTCCTCCCAGGCAAGCCAAACAGCGCCGCATGTGTAATGATTGGGGCGGCGCGCCAAAGCAACATTTTTACTTGAACGGAAAACATGAGATTTGAAGCACTGAACCTTGACCAGAAACTGATCGACGCAGTCCACGCCATGGGATACGAAAAATGCACACCCGTGCAGGAGCAGGCGCTCCCCGAGTGCCTCACCGGCCAGGACGTCATGGCGCAAGCCCAGACCGGCACCGGCAAAACCGCCGTCTTCCTGCTCACCATCCTGCAACGGATGATCGCCGATAACGATCCGGGGGGCAGCCTGCGGGCCCTCATCGTCGTTCCCACCCGCGAACTGGCCGTGCAGGTTGAAGAACAGGCCGTCCTCTTGTGCAAATTCCTCCACTACCGCTCCATCTCGATTTACGGCGGCGTCGGCTACGATGAACAGGAGCGGGCGCTGGCCGCCGGCGCCGAGATCGTGGTGGGCACTCCCGGCCGCATGATAGATTTCATCAAAAGCGGCAAGCTGAAACTGGGCACCCTTTCCTTCTTCGTCATTGATGAAGCCGACCGGATGTTTGATATGGGCTTTACCGAGGACGTGAAATACATCCTCAGCCGCGCGCCAGACAAGGAAAAACGCCAGACCATCATGGTTTCCGCCACCCTTGACGACCGGGTACGGCACGTCGCTTACCAGTACATGCGCGAAGCGGTTGAAGTGGAGATCGAACCGGACCAGATCACAGTGGAAAAAGTGACGCAGCACCTGTTTCACGTTTCGCTTGAGGAAAAAATCCCGCTGCTGCTCACGCTCCTCCGGCGCGAAAACATGGAACGGGCCATCATATTCTGCAATATGAAACGAACCGTCGAAGATGTCGGGTACAAACTGGCGGGAAACGGCATTAAGGCCGAAGTTCTCACCGGCGACGTCGACCAGAAAAAGCGGCTGAAAATCATCGAACGGATGAAGAATGGCGAGGTACATGTTCTCGTCGCCACCGATGTGGCCGCCCGCGGCCTTCACATCGACAATATCTCGCACGTGATCAATTTCGACATTCCGGCGGACGCCCCCAACTATGTGCACCGCATCGGCCGCACCGCGCGGGCGGGCGCAACCGGAGTCGCGTATACCATCGCCTGCGAACGGCATGTTGAGAACCTTCCGGCCATTGAGCGTTACATAGACATGAAAATTGACGTGGCTCCAATGGACTTTGAATTGACCGAAGATGAGGCGGGTAACCGGCCCCGCGGACGCCGTCCCGATACGCGCGGCGGGCGCCCCGGCGGCGGACGCGGCGATGCGCCGCGTGGCGGACGAGACAGACATCCCGGCGGCGGACGCGGCGAAGGACGTGGTGAACGTAAATTCCCTCCCGCGCGCGATGGCCGGGGCGGCCCCAGGCCGGAAACGCGCGGCCCCGCCCCCAAACCCAAAAAGGAAATGTCCTCCGAAGAACGGATGGAACTTTACCGCCGCAAATACGGCGACTCCTTCGGCGGCAAGGCCCCGGAACCGGGTACCGTCGCGGATCACGGTTCCCGGCACGCGGGCGAGCGTAAAGCCGGCGGCGACCGCAAGCCGGGCGAATTCCCAAAAGGGCGGCGAAACCGCGGCAAAGGACCGCGGCATGGAAAACCGCATGGCCAGGAGCATGGCACAAAACCGGGGCACGCCGAACATAAACCAGCCGCCCACAAACCAGCCCACAAGGTGGCCCACAAGCCGACGCACAAAGCGGCCGAGCATGGGAAGAAAAAAGGGATCATCAGCAAGATTTTTGGTATTTTTAAAAAGAAAAAATAAAATACCTCCCCGTGGGGCGTCTTGCGGAGAACAATCCGCCAGAGGCCCCTCCACCAATGAATTTGCCAGTATACCTGTAATGGCGGTTGATGGTATAAAGAGCGGGCATTGGAGTTCGCGCGTGGCTTGTCACCGCGGAACCGGGCCGGTTTTTGCCTTTAATGGTTGGATTGACGAACGGAAAAAAAGGAAGCCGTCGCCCTTGGACGGGAATTACAGCGGATATATTATTGACATGGACAGAAACAGAATACTCGCCGCCCTTTACATCGTTTGTGGCATCATGATCGCCACACCGTCGTTCGCCCACGCCACCGAATCCGGGCGCTTTATCAACTTTTCTGTCGATGTGGGGGCCGCCACCTCCACCAGTCCGGGTAGCAGTTGGGATAACGCCACCGGCCTCTCCCTGGGGCTTGTTTACCGCTTAAGCAACAACACTGGAATTCGCCTCGCGGTGGAACGGTACAAGTTCACCAGCACTATCTCCTCCGATACCTACACAAGGACACCGGTATTTCTTGGTGGACGCTTTTACTTCTGGAACTTTGGCGACCTCTGGTCACATGCGGATCTGGGGATGGAAATGAGCATGGACCAGAAACAATCCACCACCGCAGGCGTATCCACCGATGCTCAATCCAACATAGGGGGCGCGGCGCTCTACGGAATTCTATATGAAATCTCCAACCACCTCTTTATGGGCGCGGACGCCAAAATACACCTGAACAAGAACAGTTACTGGAGTTACGGCATCTACCTCGGCATGGTGTTTTAATTCCGCCGCCCCATGCGGAAAACGGTATACCCGCTTTTCTACGAACCGACCGCGGTGGCCTGTTCCTGGATAAACCGGCGGTTCTTTTCGGCCAATTCCGGATTTGAAAGCGCCAATATCCGCACCGCCATATACGCGGCGTTTTTCGCGCCATGACTCCCTATCGCCATGCCGGCCACCGGCACGCCACCCGGCATCTGCACAGTCGAAAGAAGGGCATCCATTCCCTGCAAGGGGCCGCCGTCCATCGGCACGCCGATCACCGGCCTGTCCGTATGGCTGGCAACGACCCCCGCCAAGTGCGCCGCGAGACCGGCGGCGGCGATAAATATCTTCACGCCCGCGCCATGCGCTTTGCCGATGATCTGCGCCACCCGCGACGGGGAACGGTGCGCGCTGGCGACGTGCACCTCGAACGAAACGCCGAAACCTTTAAGAATGTCGGCCGCCTTTTCCATGACCGCCATATCCGATTTGGAGCCCATCATTATCACAACGTCCATCACAATCCTCCTTATGCCAAGTGCCGCTCAGGGGGCAGGGATGAGCCGCCGCCGGACCAACCGCATCGCAAGCCAAATCAATACCGGCGCGCACGCGGCCAAACACAGGATACCTATTATAGGCATAATCACCCCTCCGCCATGAAAAAGATAACGCGCGATGTTGACCGCATGTGGCGTTGGAAAAATCAAAAAAAAGCTTGAAAGCCATGCGGGGAGACGTGCCACCGGAAACCAGATGCCGGAAAAAACCAGCAACGGCGTGAGAAACAGCGTAAAGAAGTAATTGAAGAATTCGTAACTTTTCGACACCGCCGTAACGCACATGGTGAGCGCGGCGAATACGGTGCCGAACAGCGCCATCTCGATGAGCAGGAACGGCACGCTCGCCCACCGGTCGAACAAGCCCAACGCCGACAACACCAGCAGCAATATGGCGCTGCTCATCAGCCCTTTGGTCGCCCCCCAGAGGATTTCCCCCAGCACGACATCCTCCACTTCCAGCGGCGTCGCCAGCACCCCTTCATACACCTTCTGCTCCACCATGCGGGTATACGCGCCGAAGGTGCATTCGAACGCGGCGGCATTCATCGCGGCGGCGGCCATCATGCCGGGGGCGATCCATTGAAGGTACGGAATGCCATCCACCTTCTCGATCATCCCGCCGATGCCGGCGCCGAGGCCGAACAGGTACAGCAGCGGTTCGCCGATATTGCCGACGACGGAGGAGAGGTAATGGCTGCGGAAAACGTCGGCGTTCCGCTGCCAAAAGCGGAACGCTCCCGTAAAGCGCGCTTTCAGGTTATTCATTGAGCGTCCTTCCGGCGAGCTTCAGGAAGAGGTCCTCAAGCGTGGCGCGGCGGTGGACGATCATGCGGTGTTCAAGACGCATCACCTCCTGCGCCAGCTTCTTGCACTCGCGGCTGTACAGGTAGAGCGTTTCGCCGTGAACGTCATAGTTCTCGCATATCTGCCGCACCGCTTCGATAGCGGCGGGCATCTTCCCCTCTTCCACATGGAGTTCCACCACCTCTTCCCCGATTTGCCGCGTGATGAGTTCCCGCGGCGCCCCTTCCAGCAGTATCTCCCCGCCGTTCATGATCGCCACGCGGTCGCATAAATGTTCCGCCTCCTCCATGTAATGGGTGGTGAGAATGATGGTGATTCTCTGGCGCTTGAGCATGTTCAGCCGCCGCCAGATGAGATGGCGCGCCTGCGGATCGAGGCCTGTGGTCGGCTCATCCAGTATCAGCAGGCTTGGGTTATTGATAAGCGCGCGGGCGATGGCCAGCCGCCGTTGCATGCCGCCCGAAAGCGTGGCAAGCCGGGCGTCCGCTTTGGCGTCGAGCTGCACGAAGGCCAGCAGCTCCGCGGCGCGGCGGCGCGCCTCCGGCGGCGGTATCTCAAAATAACGGGCATAGGTAAGCAGATTCTGGCGGACCGTGAGATCGCGGTCGAGGTTGTTCTCCTGCGATACAACGCCGATATGGGCTTTGATGGCGGGGCGGTCAAGATCGATATCGCGCCCCATCACGTTCAGTTCGCCGCCGGAGCGGGGAAGCATCCCGTGAATCATGCGGATGGTGGTGCTTTTGCCTGCGCCGTTGGGGCCGAGAAAACCATAGCATTCGCCGGGCCGGATCGAGAAACCGGTTTCCTTTACCGCTTCAAACGTCCCGAACGAGCGCCGCAACCCCTTCGCCGATACCGCATCCATGGGCATAGCTTAATATCTTTGGGCGCGGATTGAATAAATAAAAATCCGCTATTTTTTGTTCATGCGGAAAAAAAAGCGGGGGAAGTGGCTCCCCCGCTTATATGGACTGTTCGAAATGCTTCCGCCGGTTCAGCCGGCGGCGATGTCGGCCGTGACTTCGGCGGTATCTTCCACCAGCGGCATGCCCGGCCCGTGCGTCCAGCGTTCCGCGTCGGCCGAATGGTCGATGCTGGTGCGGTCGGGATAGGTAATCCGGTTGGTCTTGGGCTGGCGCATGACATCGCCCCCCTTCACCGCAGCGCGGATTTTTTCGCTAACCGCGAGCACCCGCACCGCGCCGGACATGACGCGGTCCAGTACCGTCGGCGGGCCGAATGTTTCGTTGAAGGCGGCGCGTACCTTTTTGGCTTTTTCGCGCGCGGCTTCGTTTGGCGCGTGATCAACCGCGGCGGTAAGTATCGGGCGGAATTCCAGAGCCGATTCGCGCATGGACTCCAGCCGTTTTACCATAAACCCATCCACCACGCCGGGTTTGCCCCCCGATACATAACGCAGCACCGTGGGATCCCAGACAAGGCCCTTTGCCGAACGCTCGGCCATTTCGCGTTGCACGGTGAGATACCCCTTGAGATAGGTCTGCGCCATGCTTATCACGCCGGGGCCATGCGTCTGGAATTTCTTGATGAAGGCATTCTTGGTGTAAACGGCCGTTTCCTTCGGCGTGAAATGCGGATGGTGGAACCATATCTCGTCCTGCCCGTGCTGTTTTGGCCACGGCACGTCCTTGAGCAGTTTTCCCGCCGCATCGTAATCCTTGTAAAGGCGCGTGCCGGGTATCGGGCCGAACTCCATGAACTGCAACAGGTCCGATTCCAGCGAGATGGCCCAGTCGATATCCTCGTGAATGGACTCCTTGTCGTGGTGTTCCATAAACAGGATGGCCGACGCCAGCACGGTGATGCCGTGGTTTTGCAGGTCGCCGATCAGCTTGTGCAGATCGACCCCCTTGGTCTTGTCGAACACGTTGGCCTTCGATTCCACGCCGATCCAAAGGAATTTCACCCCCAGCCGGACCAGGAAATCGATCCCCAGCTTGCCGATGGTCTCGGCGGACGAGAAGGTGGCGAAGGTGTAGGCCTTGCCGTGCTTCTCCATTTCATCGAGGAGCTGGCGCGCGCGGCGCGGGCTTTTGCAGAAATTCTCGTCCATCAACGCGAAATCGGTGACCTTCATCGCGCGCTCGGTTTTTTCGCACGCATCGAATACCTCGCGGCCGGTGAACAAAAAGGCGGTGTAGCGTTTCTCGAACTTATGCGCGGTGGCGCAGAAGCGGCAGGAGTTCTGGCAACCGACGCCGGTGACGATGATGCCGGCATCACGAACGATAGGCCCGCCATAGACGAACTTCGTGACGGCGGAGGGACAAACGGGATGGACGATCTTCCGGTCGAGTTTCTCGCCGAAATAACGGCGCATCCATGCCACCCCTTCGCCGCGGCAGGCGTCGTCAAATGTCAGTATCTCTTCAAGGTTCGGAATGGAGGTGCCGTGGCCGCCGAGCAGTATCTTCGTTCCCGGCGATTTTTGGCGGACATAATCGGCCATCCGCTTCGCCTTCATCACGTTTGGAACAATGAATGAAATGCCAACGTGGGTGTAGTTGCCGGTGTCCACCTCGCGGGTAAAATCCTTCCAGGAGGGGAAATCGAGCACGGTCGTGGGCACTTGCACGTTTTCGGCTATCAGGTACAGCCCGAAACTGGGATTGTTGGAACGGGGGGAGTGAATGCCCTGCTCCCGCGTCACCTGGTTATTGAGAAGCTCCATCGTGCAGAGCGCTTCGCCATACTCATCGCTGACGCCAAAGGGCTTGAAAACCCCGGTAAGAAGCAATTTATTCATGTATTCCGTTCCTTTTCCTTTTATATTGCGTTGGGGGTGTGGAACCCCTTGTGGCAACGGCTTTTTATAAAGATATCGATAACGGAATAGTGAGCACAATCACCGCCCGTTTCAATCTTTCCGCATTTAGAAAGCTATAAAAACTGTTGCCGTTTAAGAAGAGAACCGTTCTTGTGTTAGTGGTACTCCTATCAGTTCGCTCATGTAATTTTTGAAGCATAGCATAAACAAGGGAAGATAGATATATCAATCCCGGAACTCGCTGAAAACACGGCGCAATATGCAACTGCGCATATTTTCCCGGAAGGCGTTCCAGCTTTGTTTATGGCAGCGTTTTTTGAAACCGCCAGGGCGGCTACGCTTGGCTGCCGAAGGAGGCAAGGCGGGCCATTTGGGCAAGAACCCCCCGCATCAAAAAGCGGCATCCAGCTTCGGAATCCGGGTTCAAGAATCAAAACTTGATTTAAGGGTGGCATTACAGGATAGAATGTATGGCAGCGTAACAGAGAGGAACGCCGTCCGCCGGAGGGTCTGCGTTCATTTTTCATCATAAGGAGTTCGCATTGCAGGATGTAAGATTCCTCGTAGTTGACGATTCGGGCACCCTGCGCAAGCTGGTGCGCAAGGTTCTTGAAACCAAGCTGGGCGCCAAACTGATATTTGAGGCGGGCGATGGTGCCGAGGCCCGCAAGGTACTGGAAGGGCAATCCATAGACGTCATTCTCTGCGACTGGGAGATGCCCAATGTCAGCGGCGACGAGTTTCTGTTTCAGGTGCGCAATGCCCCCCGCTGGAAAGATATCCCCTTTGTCATGATGACAGCGCACGGCGGGCGCGATTTCATCATGACCGCCATCCAAAACGGCGTCACCCATTATTTGGTGAAGCCGTTCACCGCCGCCGAATTGGAAGACCGCGTCCGCAAATCGTGGAACGGCGCGGCGAAGCGGCAGGCCGACCGGTTCTCCTCGTTGCCGCCGCATCAGCTCATGGTGAAAGTGGGGAGCAAAGCGTATTCCGCGCAGGTGGTGAATATCAGCCGCCTCGGCGCGATGGTGAAAATGGAGTACACGGAAAACATCAAGCTCTTCGGCGAATACCAGCTCTCGCTTGAATTCGACAGCGGTCCGGGCAAGCAGCCCTGGGCTATCAACCCGCTGTTCGGCACCGCCGTGCGCATGGAAGCCGACAGCTCGAGCATGGCCATCACCAACAAGATGTGCCAATTGGCGCTCACGTTCGGCGCCAATACCATCGACCGGAAAATCGAAGAAAAGCTTAACGAGCTTGTCCGCTGGCTCGCCTCATTCGAGCCGGAATCAATTACCGACGCATAGAGCGGTGGCGGAAAGGGGGCCGGGATGAGGGAACTTAAAATACTGGTCGCGGATAATTCGGCCTGGACGCGGTCAATGATACGCCGGGTGCTGGAAACCCGGTTTGGAGCCACCGCCGTATACGAAGCCGAGGATGGCCGCCGGGCCATAGCCCTCCTGGAAGGGCTTAAGATAGACATGGTCATCACCGCGGTGGAGTTGGCGCACACATCGGGCATCGTGCTGCTCGATTTCATCCGACAGAATGCAAAATTTAACCAGATGCCGGTGATCATCGTCTCCTCCCACGAAGACGACCGCACCCGCGTCGACGCCATCCAGCACGGCGCGGTGCGCTATCTCCTCAAGCCGTTCAAGCCCGACGACCTGGAAATGGCGGTTCGCACCTCATGGACCGATGCCGTGCGCCGCAAGGCGAAGCGCTATTCCCGGCTCCCCGCGCACACGCTCACGGTAACATTGGATGGGGAGGAAGCCAGGGGGGAAGCGCTCGACATCAGCATTGGCGGCCTTGCCGGCCGTTTTCCCTATATGCAGTCATTTACGCTATATAGCCATTACCGCCTCCAAATCCTCTTCGAGGCCACTAAGGAGTTCGGTGCATTTGAGATTGCCCCGGTGGAGGCGGCCCTGCTTCGCATCGAAGGCTCGGTCGACGAAATAGGGGAAGACGAGCCGCGCTGCATCTGCGCCTTTCACTTCGGGCCGGATGCGATGGATGCGGGATCTCGTGGACGGCTTGAGTTGCTCATGGCGCGCTTGGCCGCCGAAATGCCGGAGTTCATCGCCGATTCAGACGGGTAAACCGCCTGAGATCCCACGCCAAAAAAAGTTTTTTCCCTGTTTTTTCCCCTTGCCCTCCGGAACGCAAAGGTGAAAAATAACCTGTGGTAAAATTCGCTCATGAACCGAACTGTTGACCCACTATCACCTGGAGGAGTATCGGAAGTGAAAAAATACCTGAATTTTTTCCTGGTGGCAATATTTTTTGCCATGATGTTTTCCGCGTGCGGCGGCGGCTCTGGCACCGGCAGTACCGGAAGCGGGGGAAACGGCAACAACGC
>JAHFEJ010000024.1 GCA_023248535.1 Nitrospinales bacterium
CTTTTCTCGATACATGCCCCATTTTCCACGCTCCTTTCGGTTACATGGAATATGAGGCAACGAAGCATTTTCCGTAAAATCAGACCAATCCTTCGGTTACATTTAATATGAGGCAATTCGCGGTTAATGCTGGAATATCAAACCGCTATGTTGATTTATTGCCCTATGCTACAATCGCACGCTATAGAATTGTTCCTGGATTTGCGCTGTGCGGCAAACATCCTTCAGTTTTTGTTCCAGACAGCACGAAACTTGCGGTGACAATGTGGCGCTTAAATCAGGGGAGGCCCGATCAGTGTTTGGTGACTTTGGCATTGAAGTTTTTTATGGATATCTTCTTCCCGCCAGTATCACTGCGATGTTTGTTGCCATTGTGTATCTGGTGTTGCGTTTTACGGGAAGCCGCTTCGAAAGGCTTTACGCATATCTTCTTGAGGACGATGGACGGCGGCTTTCCCGTCTGGCCTTTGTTGTTTTTGCAGGTGTGTTTTTGTTTGGCTTTTCCTGGATAATCATTCACCGCTATTCGCCCGTTCTCAATGAATCCGATGCGGGCACGATGAATCAGGCGCTTTACTCCGCAACGCATGGACATCTGTTTTCCGATTCAATGATGTATACGGCTAACGGAATATACAAGTTTAAAAGCAGCTATTATTACGGTTCGATCATTGCGACCAATTTATACTTTGTGCCATTGTGTGTAATTTCATGGGTCTATCTTCTGTGGCCCGAATCTCCCATGCAGATACTTATTCCCTATGTTCTTGTCATGCTCGTTGGCGGAGCATCTTTTTATTTTGTTGCCCGGATGGTTACCGGCCGCCGGGCCACGGCCGCCTATCTCCTTATGCTTTATGCGCTACTGCCACAGATGCATCTTCTCAGTCTTGTCACCAAGGGAGCATTTGATATTTACAGCGGGCCATTTTTATTGTGGGCGTTGTTTTTCCTCTACCGGAGGAATTTTTTATGGTTTGCTTCATTTGCCGTGCCGGCGTTTTTTGTAAGCATTTTTCCCCAGTACATAACCATCGTGTTGGCTTTAGGGGGGTATTGGTTATACCGGGAGAAGAAGTACCTGTTCCTAGCCGTGGTTTTAACGGCATTAAACCTTGCGACCTACGCGACTTTTGATGCCGCCCGGTTTTGTATGTCCACGATGACCGAGAGCACGGCGCATAGATTGGCCGATTACGTTCTAGTGGACAACCAGGAATTAGCCATTAGGCTTCTGCGCGAATCATTTTCAATGGCGACTTTTATAATATACATATGTCCATTGCTGATCTTCGCATTTTTCAGAAATAGGTTTTCCATGGTGCTTCTCGCCGCGTTAGCGCCTGTTTGCGTAATGACGGCGCTGAGGGACGGGAACATAGCCAGTCACCACAATGCTGATGTTTTGATTATTCTTTTATTTCTGTACGCGGTTTATCTTAAGGATGGTTTTTCCGAAAAGATACAGAAGATACAGGCAGGACGTTTGGCGGCGGCGCAATTGGCGGTGTTTTTTGCGGTGCCGTTTTTTATAGTGACGTTATCCGCAAATAAATACGCCGCCTTTATGATGAACCGGCAATTGTATGGCGTGGTAACCGTTACGCCCCGCTTTAAATACAATCACTCGATGGACGGCGGTTTCCGTGAGGTGCGGAAAGCTGTGAATCGGGTGATTCCCAAAGATGCGTCGCTTTGTGTACTGACGGAGTTAGGGAACGAAGCGATATTTTCCAATCGGCATAGTATCTGGTTTATCAACGAGGTCAAGACACCTGCTTGCCAGTTCTATGTGCTGCAAAATGACATCGATGTTTTCAATAACCCGTATTACAATGGCAACAACATTCCGGTTGCCAGCCTTTCCAAAATATGGGGTAATGACCTTTATGCTATATACCGCAATTCCAACCCCGAAGATATCCCGTATCCGCATTGGGTTATGGGGTTCAATTATCTTCAAAACTTCCGGCGGACCGAGTGTCCCAATAATGCTCAAAGTATATTGCCCCGCTTAGCCAATCCATAAGTGACTGTATGGCAATGCGATACAATTTGGCAACTTGAGCCGCAATGATTAATAGGGTATCTTAATTAACTCTGTTTGAGATTGAAGAGGATGAGAAATGATACTTCCCTTTGGCGCTAAAGAACGGGCGGAATATTATCGGCTTCTTGATGGCATGTTCGACTCGAATTTCTGGTCGGATGGGCCGCTGACGAGGCGTTTTGAAGAGGATTTTTCGCGGTTCACCACTCATTCCCACGCCTGTGCCTTTTCTTCCGGCGGTTTGGCCCTACTTGGTATGCTCGAATATCTAGATGTCAGGGGCGCTGAGGTAATAGTTCCCACTAATACCTTTATGGCCACGCCGCTGGCGGTTCAGCGGGCGGGGGGGAGGGTGGTATTCGCCGATTGTGGGCGCGCCGATCTTTGCCTGACGCTGGCCGAAGTAAAGCGTTTGACGAACGAAAAAACCAAAGCGGTTATGGTGGTGCATATCGGCGGCCATATCGCCTTTGAAATTGAAGGGATTGCCGCGTTTTGCAGGGAAAAAGGCATTGCGCTGATTGAAGATTGCGCTCACGCCCATGGCGCCACATTTAAGGGGAAAACCGCCGGCTCTTGGGGCATCGGAGGGGCGTATTCATTTTATGCCACCAAGACGATGCCGACCGGGGAAGGGGGCATGGTGGTGACGAACGACCGGGGGTTCGATGAGTGGCTTAAGATGTGGCGTAACTATGGTAAAAAAGTGGAGAAGGTGAACGGCGAAAATGTTATAACCTATCCCCTTACCAGCGGCTTTCATGCCCGCATGCCGGAAACAACGGCCGCGCTCGGCATCGTGCAGCTTAAGCGGATGCCGGAGATGCTTGAGTGGAAAAGGAAATTGGCGGAAAAGTATGACCGGATTTTCGAGCGCCATGTGCATTTTCCTGCCGGCATGGAGTCGGGTTATTACAAATATATTGTTTTTGATTACGCTCTGAAGGAAAAAACCGGTCCGGTATTTGGCGAATTGTGCAACTGGTTCCTCAAGGATGGCAAGACCTATGCCGAATCCGAGTGGGTGGCCAAGCACCATGCGTGTCCGCCTATGTATTTTGGCTGGGAACATTCCGATAAGAGTGTGGACGCGCTGAGAAAAATACTGTTGTGATTGTGGCTGTAATTCCGGCGCGTGGAGGGAGCAAGGGTATCCCCCGTAAAAATATTCGCGACATGGCGGGGAAGCCCCTGATTGCTTGGAGCATAGAAGCGGCGAAAAAAAGCCGCTTCATTGACCAGACAGTGGTTTCGACGGAAGACGAAGAAATTGCCACCATTGCGCGGTCATTTGGCGCGGAAGTTGTCATGCGTCCGGCGGAGCTTGCCACCGATGAGGCTTCAACCCTTGCGGTTTTGCGCCATGTGATAAACCACGTTTCGTGCGATACCGTGGTGGTGTTGCAGCCGACTTCGCCTGTGCGGCGGCCGGGATTGGTGGATGATTGCATCTGTGAATTTCAAGCGGCCGGCGCGGATTCGCTTGCTACCGGCTGGTGGTGCAAATACACCGAGTACGCCAGCAATGTGAAGCGCCGGCAGGACATCGCCGGCTTTTTTTATGACGATGGAAACGTTTACGTCATTAAAGCGGAACTTTTGAAGCAAGGTGGCCGGTATGGAAGTAAAATAGTCCGCAAGGTCGTTTCGCGGGAAGAAAACCTTGATATCGATGACGAGTTTGATTTCTGGATGGCGGAAAAGGTTTTACGCGAGAGGGTGAAAGGATGAACATGGGACGGAAGATATTGGTTGTTGCTCCGCACATGGATGATGAAACGCTGGGGATGGGGGGAACGATTGCCCGCCACTGCGATGCGGGGGATTCGGTCTCCGTCTGCGTTGTGGCACACCGTATTTACGATGGCAAGTTTGACAAAGCGGCAAATGATCGGGAGAAGGAGCATTGCCGCGCAGCGGTGAAAGAACTCGGTTGTCAAAACATCGAGTTTCTGGATTTGAACGATGAGCGGCTGGATGTGGCGATACAGGATATTATCAAGCCGATTGAACGGCTGATGGCAAAAGTTTCCCCCAGCTTGGTATACAGCAATTTTCATGGCGATAACAACCAGGATCACCGGGCTGTTTTTCAGGCGTTGCGGGTAGTGCTCAGGCCCTATGCGCGCCACACCGCCACGGAATGGCATTTGTACGAAGTTCCTTCCTCCTCGGACCAGTCGCCCCCGGTTTTGGAAGCGGCTTTCCTGCCCAATTATTATGTCGATATTAGCGCTACGTTCGCCCGCAAGGTGGCGGCCCTTGCCTGCTATGAAACCGAGTTGCGAAAGCCTCCCCATCCGCGGTCACGGGAATATTTGGAAGCGCTGGCTGTAAAGCGTGGCGGCGAGATGGGTTTATTGAAGGCGGAGGCCTTCATGATGATGCGCAACGTATGGCGGTAGAGCGCGGGTATATCGGCGTAGTGCAGGTGCGCTACCGGTCGGACGAACTCCCCGGCAAGAGCCTTTTGGGGTTGGGGGATACAACCGTCCTCACCTATTTGCTTGAGCGGCTGAAAAGCGCCTCGTTTCTCAAAAAGCTGGTGGTGGCCACCACGCCGGAAGCTGAAGATGACATAGTCGAGCGTCAAGCCGCCGCTTGTGGCGTTCCCGTATACCGGGGCGCGGCCGATGACGTTATCAGGCGTTTGTACGGCGCGGTGAAGGACGGGCAGCCATACGGCATCGTAAGGATACTGGGGAACACCCCCTTGGTGGACATTCGCGATATGGAGGAGATGCTCCGGTTGCACCGTGATGGCGGGTATGACTATGCCTATAACGAGCATGTGAACGGCGTTATTTTCGGCATGGGGTGTTCGGTGTTCAGTTACAAGATATTGGAGGAGTTGACCAACAACCAATCGCTCACCCCGGAGCAAAGGGAAATCGGGTCACTCTACATCCGCCAACATCCGGAAAAATTCAAGATTCTGAAAAAAGACGCCGTTAATGCGCGCCCTTTATACCGGGTCACGCTTGATGAGCCGCGGGATGCTGAACTCATAAAGTCCATTATAGGGCATCTCCCGGTGATCGATAACGATACCGTTGGCGAATACCTCGACCAGAATCCGCTTTTGACGGTGTATCAGAAAGGTTCCACCGTTTCGGAAACGGGGGTGGACAAGCTGTTTTTATTTCCTTCCAAAATTGAAAAATATCTTACGGCCTCATTTGACACTACCTATCCCGTCAGCGTGGAGCTTTCCCTGACTAACGTATGCAATTTCGATTGTGAATGGTGTTCCGACAGCGGCTTGCGTGAGCGTCTTGGGGGGGAGTTCTCGGTTGATGATATGCGCCGTCTTTTTCATGACCTGAAGGAGGGGGGAACCAAGGGCGTGGTTATCGAGGGCGGCGGCGAACCGATGATCCATAAGGACTTCCGGGCCATTGCACTGCTCGCCGCGGAGACGGGGCTGGCGCTTGGCATGATCACCAACGGTTCCGTGCCGCTGGACGCCGATCTCATTCCCCTGTTCGAATGGGTGCGGGTGAGTTTGGACGCGGCCACACCCGAACAGCACGCAAAGGCGAAAAAAGTACACGTCTTTGAGCGGGTAATGGAGAATATAAAACATTTAGGCGAACACAAGGGGAAAACGACCATTGGCGTGGGGTATGTTGTCACCAGGGAAAACATTGATAATCTCGAAAACCTTCTCCTGCGCCTGCGGAACTACAAAGTGGATTACATCCAACTCCGGCCGGTTATTGACTGTCCCCACCTTTGGCCGGATACCGATTTGGCCTTCCTGAAAAAATATGAAACGGCGGCTTTCCGGGTGGACATTGGTGCCATGTACGCCAACGATGTGCGCGGCAATGCCGGCAAGGCGTGTGTCGCCCACTCCATCAGCACGGTTATCACGGCGGACGGCGGGGTGTACCTCTGCGGCCGTCTTAACATCTACGATTGGGTCAAGCCAATCGGCAATTTGCATGCGGCCACGTTCAATGAAATATGGCATGGTGAAGAGCGGCGGTTGCAGGCCGGCAAGGTTGCGGATCCCGCGTTTTGCAAGGAACACTGCCCCGAGTGCCGCATGACAAAATACAACATTCTTATCGACCGCGCGAGAAACTTCAAAACGAGGAGCTTCATTTAGTGCACACGGGGCGCGAATACCATAACGGCCTATCCCAAACAGGAGACGGCTCCGTATATTGGCTTGGGTCCAAAAAGCCATGATTGTCACCATTCAACAGCCAGAGCATCTTCCCTGGCTTGGGTTCTTTAATAAAATGGCGCAATGCGACTTGTATGTGTATCTGGATAATGTGCAGTTCAAAAAACGCTATTTTGAAAACCGCAACCGCATTCGCACCAAAGAGGGTGAGCAATGGCTTACCGTTCCGGTGCTGACCAAGGGGAGTTACGAGCAAAAGCTGCGCGATGTGGCGATTCAGGACGATGCCGCGTGGAAAAGAAAATACCTCGGCACACTTGAGCATAATTATAAAAAAGCGCCGTATTGGGCGGATGTCCGATCAATAGTATATCCGGCTCTGGAAGCTTCCGGAAACTCGTTGTTGAACCTCAATCTGTCGTTGATCGAAGCGGTGCGCGGGTACCTCGGCATTGATACGAAAACGGTGCTGGCTTCATCGCTGGGCGTGGATGAGTATGCGGGAAGCGACCTTATTCTGGAAATTTCGAAGGTGACCGGCGCATCGGTTTATATCAGCGGTCCGGATGGCCGCAACTACCTTCAGTTGGATCGGTTTCAAGCGGCAGGCATTAAGGTGGGCTATCATGATTTTACGCATCCCGAATATTCCCAGCCGTTTGTTCCGTTCATGCCGTATATGTCTATTATCGACTGTATCGCAAATTGCGGGAAAGACACGGGGCGGATCGTGCGCGACTGCTACAGGATAACCGTATGAAGATAAACAAAGGCCAATTCGTTCTTTCCCGGTGGAAGCAGTGGCAGTTTGATTACCGGAGGGCCAAGGGGCACATCTTCAGTTACCTCAAGAACCGGTTTTATTGGCACTACATCCCCCGGATGAAACATGTGCTTTCCTTTCCCGATCACGTTGACTTGGAAATCGCATCCGCCTGCAACCTGCGCTGTCCCATGTGTTACACCATCACGGATGAATTTAAGCAACAGGTGAAGCGGTCATTTATGGATTTTGACCTTTTCAAAAAATTGGTGGATGAGTGCGCTGCAAATGGCGTTTATTCAATACGGCTGTCGCTTCGCGGCGAGGCGTTTTTGCACAAAAATGTAATTGAGATGATCGCGTATGCCAAAAGCAAGGGAATCAAGGAGGTCGCCAGCCTGACGAACCTGTACAGCTTGCCGCCGGAAAAATTCGAGGCAGCGATGAAGGCGGGCCTTGATTGGCTTACCGTCTCATTTGACGGGCTTGACGGAATGTACGAGAAGGTACGTACGCCGGCAAAATTTCCAGAGATGTATGCGCGGATAAAGGAGTTCAAGCGGATCAAGGACAAGTATGGTTCCATCAAGCCCGTGATCAAGATACAAACGCTTTGGCCCGCCATCAAGGAAGACCCCGTGGCGTATTACAATGCTTTTGACCCGTATGTGGATCACATTGCCTCCAACCCGCTTATTGACTATCTCCATAATGACGGGCAGGAAACAATAGAGTACGAAAATAACTTTACCTGCCCGGTGTTGTTTCAGCGCCTGGTTGTCGGGTCGGACGGCGTTGTACTACTCTGCTCAAATGATGAAATGGGGAAATTTATCGTCGGTGATTCAAACAAGGAAACGTTGAAACAGATATGGCATGGAAAGCGAATGACGGAGGCCCGGAAGCTGCATCTTGAACATCGCGGACATCTTGAAATACCCTGCTGCCTGGAGTGCTATCTCCCCCGCAAGACAGAGCCGGTGCTTGAAAGTTTTGGCGACTCGAATATTGTGGTGGATAAATACATTGGCCGCGCGGACGAGATAGGAAGGTGAAGGAGTTGAAGAGCATGGAATTCAAGCTGGGTGGAAAAACGGTCGGTCCCGGCCGGCCTTCTTACATCATCGCGGAGATCGGGTACAACTTTAATACAATGGAAGAAGGGATCGCCTCGATAGAGGCGGCCGCGCGTTGTGGGGTAGATGCCGTGAAGTTTCAGACCTTCCGCGCCGAAACGATCACTTCGAAGCTGAACGATTTTCCGCCGGAGGCGGGTGGCGGCAGCCAGTACGATGAATTCAAGAGTTACGAAATGGATGAGGCGCAGCACCGTGCGCTGTGGGATGCCGCCAAACGGCTTGGATTGGACGTGTTTTCGACCCCAAGCTATTACGATGACGCCGAACTGTTGATGAAGGTTGGCGTGCCGGCTTTCAAAACAGGCGCGGATGACCTTACCAATCTGCCGTTTCTCTCTTACCTCGCCAAGCACGGTATCCCGATGATCGTTTCAACCGGTATGGGGACGATGGAAGAGGTGGCGGCCGCCGTGGATACCGTTCTTTCCACGGGCAATGACAAGCTGATAATGTTGCACACCGTGAGCAACTATCCAATCAAGGATATTGCGGATGTGAATCTCAGGGCGATGGTCACGATACGCAATGCCTTTGGGATATTGACCGGCTACTCCGACCACACCACCACGCTGTCGGTGCCGATGGCGGCGGCGGCGTTGGGAATGGCGGTGTACGAACGCCACTTCACGCTTGATAAAAAAATTCCGGCGCCCGATTGCGCGTTGTCGGCGGATCCGGCCGAGATGGCCGCCATCGTAAAAGGCATTCGCGAAGTGGAGGCGGCCATGGGGGACGGCCTTAAGCGTCCTGCAAAGTCCGAGAAGGATATGCGCAAGGATGCGCGCAAGTCGATCATGGCGGCGCGTGACATTGCGCCCGGAACGGTGTTACGCAAGGAAGACATCATCATTAAGCGTCCCGCATGGGGCATTCAGCCGAAGGAAATGGGAGCGCTGATAGGGCGCACCCTTAAAAAAGGGATTAAGAAAGATCATCCCATAACGTGGGAAGATGTGTGAGTTCTCCTTTATCCTTTCTCATCCGGACCCGGGGCAACCATAAACAGGGGATGGGAGATATTACCGGTTCGCTGCGTCTTGCGGAAGCGTTGCTTCAGATGGGGCATGATCCGCTGATTGCCGCGGACCCGGACCGGGAAGCGGTGGAATTCTTGCGCGATGCCGGGTGGGATCGTTGTGTGACCATATCATCGATAAATGAGGAACGGGAACTGCTGCGCAAGCGCCGTCCCGACGTGCTAGTGACCTACTGGGTGGACAATCCGCCGGGGTATCTGGAGGCCGTGAGGGGAGAAGTCCGGTTTCTCGCGGCGGTGGACGATGTCACGGAGGCCGCCCGCCGGTTTGCCAATCTGCGGGTGAACCCCCTTTACCCGGTCGAAGGTGCCACGAATGATATGCGGTTTGTTACCCTTGCGCCGGTTTTCAGGGAACTTCATGCGCTGCCCAGGCGCACCGAAACGGTAAAGAGTATCCTTGTCACGCAGGGGGGGGCGGACACATACGGTTTTACCCCTATGATTGTCAGCGGCCTTTCCGGGGTGCCAGAACCGGTGAGAATAACAGTGGTGTTGGGGCCGGCGTTTCAGCATGACCGCGAATTGGATGAAGCGCTCCGGAATGCTTCCCGCCGGTTTGATATTATCCGAAACGCGCGCAATATGCCCGATCTGCTGATGGAGCACGACCTTGTGATAACGGCGGCGGGGAACACACTGTTTGAGGCGGCCTGTACCGGCATTCCCGCCGTGATTGTTTGCGGTGAAGAGTTTGAAGATATAACCGCACGCCGTTTTCAGAAGGAAGGGTACGGCGTAAATCTTGGTTTTGGCGGGCGGGTAACGGCTGCCAATGTCCGCATGGCTGTTGAACGGATTATGGCGGATGAAGACGCCCGCCGCGTCATGGCGGAGGCCGGCAAACGATTGGTGAAGGGGGATGGAGCCGCTTTGACCGCCGCGCTTATCGTGGAGCGCTATCAGGCCAAATTGGTTGAAGAGGGACGATAGAGGAGAGGATATGAAAGAACGGGTTGTGGCTGTTATTGAAGCGCGGATGGGGTCCACGCGTCTTCCCCGCAAGACACTGATGGATGTGGCCGGGAAAACATTGCTTGAGCGGGTGGTGGATCGCCTTCGGCTGGCGCGAAGCGTTCATGAAGTTGTTGTGGCCACATCGACAAATGCGGGGGACAATCAGATAGAAGCGTTATGCGCGGAACGCGGGATCGCTTGTTTCCGCGGGAGCGAAGACGATGTGCTGGAACGTGTGCATGGAGCTTCGGATCGTTATAAAGCCGATGTTGTGGTACAGTCGGGCGCGGATTGTCCGTTCTACGACCCCGACTTGGTTGACCAGTTGGTTTATACGCTTATTTGGGGCGGCTATGCTTATACCGCGAACGATATGGAACTTACCTTTCCGGAGGGCGTTGATGCGCACGTTATCCGTTTCGACGCCCTTGAAGCTTCGGCGCGCGAAGCCAAAAAAGAGGATGAGCGTGAGGATACGCCCCGGTTTATTTGGAACCATCCGAAGCGGTTTCCTATCTTCAATTTGAAGGCGCAACCGGGGAGCTTTTATAACAGGACGGATATCCGCGTGACCATTGATTACGCGGAAGACATGGAACTGTGCCGGAAAATTTATACGGCATTCGGCGGGAAGGTCGATTTTTCCACGCGGGATTTGATAGAGCTTTTGGACGCCAATCCAGAGTGGATAAAGATAAACGCCAATTGCGAACAGCGGTCGGCAGCCTATGTGAAAAAGGAGTAGCATGACCAGGGCGGCTATTATCGGTTGCGGCGCCATCGCCGGCGGCTATGATGAAACGAGCACTGACGGGGGGATATACTCGCATGCGGGAGCCTACCGCGCGTGCGGCGTGGAAATTGCCGCCGTGTATGATATCGACCAGGAGCGGGCGCGCGCATTTGCAAACTACTGGGGGGCGGCGCATGTCTTTACATCGCTGGAAGACCTATACAAGTGGGAAGAGTACGACATTGTTTCTTTTTGCACTCCCGACCGTCTCCATCGCCGGCATGTAACCGATTTTCTTGCCGCTGGCAGTGCGAAACTGTTATGGGTTGAAAAGCCCCTCGCCCACACCTTCGCCGATGCGCTGGCTATGATTTCCGCCGCGCGCGCGAAAGGAACGGGGATGCGCGTTACGTATCAACGGCGATGGGAGCCGGTGCATGAACAGCTGCGGCGGGAAATTGCCGCCGGACTCATCGGCGAGTTGACCGCCGCCCGCGGCTGCTATGTGAAAGGCCTTGTTCATATCGGTACCACCATTATTGATACGTTCCGGTTTTTGCTCGGAGAACCCGCCGGTTCGCGGCGCATATCGCTGGCGGAAAAAGGGTCGTATCCAAACGACTCATCCACCGATATCACGCTCCTGTATCCAAATGGCGCCACGGCGGTCGTGCAGGGAGTTGATGGACGGGAGTATTCCTACAGCCTTTTTGAACTCGACATACTGGGAACCAAGGGGCGGGTAAAGATTACCAACAACGGTGATGAATATGAAGTATTCCGCGTTGTGCCCTATGGACATTACGCCGGGTTTAACGATCTGAAACGTGAACGCGGCGGCGCCACCAAGATGGGACAGTCAATGCGCTATGGGCTTGAACGGATGTTGGCAAGCCTGGCTGGCGGGTGGGCTGACGTATCGGAAGCGGAAAGCGCCGCACGCAACCTGCATCTGGCCGAAGAAGCCGTTGATGCGCAAAAGGGGGAATGATGGGGAACAAACGTATTTTGGCGTTCGCGCGGGAGGCCGGCGGCGCGGCGGCGATTGCTCCTGTAATCGCTTTGCTAAAATCGGCAGGCGCGGATGTGGCCGTCTGCTCAAAGGACGCGGGCGTTCAGGTATTTGAACGGTGGGGGCAGCGCCCCATTCCGTTGGCCGAGGGAAGTGGTGGTGCGGTTACGCAGATATTTGCAAAAGCTTGGGGGGGCGCATTGCCCGACTGTGTGTTTACCTCGGCTACCAGCCTTCCACAGTTGGATATGACCGAGAAACATTTGTGGCAATGGGCCGGTGAAAATGACGTTCCTTCGGTTGCCGTTCTCGACCAGTGGCAAAACTACGGGCTGCGTTTTTCAGGAACGGAGAAAAAGGATTACCTGAAATATCTTCCCGACGTATGTTGTGTGATGGATGAAATTGCCAAAACCGGAATGGAGCGGGATGGTTTTCCCGCGGAACGGATAGCGATTACGGGGCAACCGGCGTTCGATGCCATTGCGGCCGAGGCAAAACCGTTGCCACCAGGCGAAAAGGCCGCGCTGCTCGCGCAGCTGGGGTTCCAAAGTGACCGGCCGCTGGTAATGTTTGTTGGAGAGCCGATCCGCCTTGATTTCAATACAACCTACGGGTATGACGAGTGCTCCACATTACGGGCATTGCTGGAGATACTCGGGGAGCGTCCGGTGCGGCCTAATCTTCTGGTAAAAAAGCATCCCGCAAACACGGATGATGATTATGTGGGTTGCGGGACAGAGGAATACCATGACCGGATGAATATCAGGATTGTCGGCACGGAGTTCCCCCCACGGCCCTTGGCGCGCGCCGCGGATGTAGTGGTAGGTATGGCGTCCATACTGCTAACCGAATCCATATTGCTGGAACGGCCGACCATGAGCTTCCAGCCGGATGCACAGGTGCTTGATAAATGTTTTCCGGCCACTGTGGGGGCGCTTCCGCTCATCACTGCCCGTAAAGATGCCCGTACGGCGCTGTACGGCCTTTTGGACGATCCGGCGTACCGCGCGGACTGGATGGCGCGGCAAGGAACCATCCGGCATTTGCATGGCGCGGCGCACCGTGTGGTTGATATAATAAACTCACGTTGCGCGATTAACTAGCAACCCGTTGAAGGAGAAAACTGGACTATGACACTGGCACTGCTCGGCGGCAAACCGGTTCGCCCCAACCCCTATCCCCCGCATATCACCACCGGTAAAGAGGATATGGAAATTACGATGGAGGTTATGCGGGAAGGAATACTTTCCGACTTTGAGGGAAGCAACAACCAGTGGTTCCTTGGCGGCAAGTATGTGAAAATGGCCGAAAAGGAATGGGCGGCTTATTTCGGCGCCAAACACTGCATCTCCATGAACAGCGCGACTTCAGGTCTCTACGCGGCGGTTGGCGCGGCGGGCGTTGGCCCGGGCGATGAGGTTATCACGTCGCCGTGGACCATGACGGCGACCGCGGCCGCCATCGTGGTGAACAACGCGGTGCCAATTTTTGCGGATATTGATCCGGAAACCTTTTGCCTGTTGCCCGATGATGTCGAGCGCAAAATAACCCCACGAACAAAGGCGATCATGCCGGTTCATATTTATGGGCATCCCGCGGATATGGATGGCATCATGGCTTTGGCAAAGAAGCATAAGCTGGTGGTAATAGAAGACGCCGCGCAATCCACCGGCATCCGCTATAAAGGCAAAATGACCGGTTGTATCGGGCACATGGGGATACACAGCCTGAATTGCCACAAACTTATTCAGACCGGCGAAGGCGGAATGGTCTTCACCGATGATGACGACCTGGCTCAGCGTTTACAGCTTATAAGGAACCATGCCGAAGCTGTAGTGGGAACAGGCATGGCGGTAAAGTCCTTGGTGAATATGGTTGGCTGGAACTACCGGATGAATGAGGTGGAGGCCGCAATTTCCATGACGCAATTGCGCAAGCTTAAAACGCTTCAGGAAGAGCGGTATTTGCTGGCTGATCACATCACGAGCGGCATTAAAAAGTTCAAAGGGCTACTTACACCCACCATCCGTGAAGGCTGCGAGCATACCTATTATCGGTATGCCGTGCGGCTTGACCCGGCGGCAGTGCCAATTACCGCCCATACGTTGGTGGAGGCGCTCAATGCCGAAGGTCTGGATTGGTACGCGGGATATAAACCGCTCAATCTGTTTCCAGTCTATCAGGAGCAGATAGCGTTTGGCGATAAGGGATGTCCTTTTAAGTGCCCGCTCTATAAAGGAAAGCCGGACTATTCGCTTGATTCACTTCCCAACGTTCGCCGCCATTTGAAATACAGCTTTTCCACCGAAAATGTCCGTCCCCCATTAACCATCGCGGACATGGACTTGATGCTGGAAGGGTTTGACAAGGTATACAAGAATATGGACAAGCTGGTGGAGTGGGAAAAGCGTAACATGAAGCCAGGCAATAAGTGAATATACATAAATAGCGATGGTGCCAGAATATCCAATTGGCACGGGGAATAAACCGGACAATGTACCAGTGTTATGGCTTAAAACCGGAACAAAACCCTGATTTTTGTTTTTAGTTCTTTAGACAATTGCATTGATACAGTATGTTGGAGCCAGAGGAGGATAGCTTTCAGATAGTTCCCTTTTTTCCATTGGTAGCTGACTATCACATCCCGCTTAAAGCGAACCATGGAGCGGTTGAGCCATGCATCGGAGTGTTTTGTCAAGTTCACCCGCAATACACTTGCGTTTCCAAGGTTTAATAAAAACTGTTCTTTGTCGGCGATTAAATTGTTGGCCATACAGTAATCCCATAGGGGGGTTTCCGGGAAAGGGATGGGGAAATTCAGGGAGAAGCTTGGTACACCCAACTGTTTTATAAAGTTGATACTGTCGTTGATAGTCTCGTCGGTTTCTTCCGGGAACCCAATGATCATTTCCGGCACATTGGTTAAGCCGCACTTTAAGGTCAATAAGCCGGCATTGATATTGTCTTGGCGTGTTGTGCCCTTGCTCGTACCCTTAAGGACGATATCGGATCCCGACTCGTATCCGTAATTAATCATTAAGCAGCCGCTTGATTTGAGAGCGTTAAGCATTTCCTCGTCCACATTGCATGAGCGGGCGCTTAGCACCACATACCGGATATCCATGTTGCGCCGCTTTATCTCGGCGCAAAAATGCATGATCCATTTTTTTGTCACGGTCGTCAACTCATCGCCGATATAAAAGAGGTTGATATCAAAAGCATCCCTTAGATATTGCATATGATTAAGGACGAACTCGACGCTTTGCTGCCGCACTCCTTTCACATGGCGGTAGCAAAACGAACATGCATGTGTGCACCCGCGGGAGGTCATCATTGCAAAGATTTTTGGGTATTTTTCCGCGAGTTCTTCGATATCCTTCCCGCTCCAGTGCATTTCAAGAAATTCGCGGTAAGCCTCAACCCATTGGCTCGTGGGGGTAATGTATTGCGAGATGTTTACCATGTCATATGGGGGCATTCCGATTTCGTCAAGGTTCTTGACTTGAGTCGGCCGGGGAGTGTCAATGATTTGTCCGTTTTCCAAAAACGAGATACCGGGAACATTCCGGAAGTCTTTTCCGGTGCGCAGGCATTCAAGCAGATCGGGGAAGGAGTAATCAGCTTCACCGCGAACGCATATGTCGATGCCGGCCTTCGTGAGCAATAAATCGGTAACGGAGGTAATGATACCCCCCGCGACGAAGGGTGTTTCAGGAAACTCTTTTTTCAGGGCGAGGGCGAGGGGTTTCAAATGGCGATAGGATGGGGTGATTCCACCAAAGCCGATAAGCGCCGGGTTGTATTGCCGGGTTATATCAATTACCTGTTCGGTGGTGAGCTTGTTCATCGTAAGATCGTGTACTTGAACGGGGTATCCGGCCTTTCGCGCAATGTTCGCGGCCGCCAAAACACCAAACGGAATAGATCCGTTTACTTCCCGGGATGGAACATCGAAGAGAATTATGCGAAAGTCATTGATTGCGCTGTTCATTGCTTTGTGATATTATTCTACACCTATGCGAAAGTCAATAAATTATTTGTGCAACTGTAATCGGAGCATCGCATGAAGGTTGTACGCGATCTTTTCAAGGACACTGCTTCTTCCCACACCCGTACATGGACAGATGCTATTCGCGCATTTGTTCAACTTGACATAATGGGTAAGGGGAGAGTGATCGTCGGCAAGCAGGTTATCCTGAAACATAGTGTTGAAATCAGGATATGTAAAACGGGAAAATTGATACTTGGGGATCATTCCATAATCGATCCCTATGTGTTTTTTCAATTGACGATGCCTCATCCTACGGTGACGCTTGGAAATTATGTGGGGATCGGCCGCGGCTCCATCATCGCCGCAAAAAACATGATCACCATCGGCGATTATTCCCAGCTGGGACCAAATTGCCAGATTAATGACCAATCACATGGTATGGCCAAGTCCGATTTGATAATGAATCAGCGTGCTATTTTAGGCGAAGTGCATATCGGCAGTGATTGTTGGCTTGGTTCTGGCGTAAAAGTGCTTCCTAATGTGCGAATCGGTAATGGATCCATTGTTGGCGCTGGATCGGTAGTGACACGCGATATTCCGGAATACGAAGTTTGGGCTGGCGCTCCGGCCCATTTTATCAAAACACGCGAATGAGATTGTCCAGTATGTCCAGGTGTCATCACCTGGCGATCGTTGTTTGCGGATTGTGCCGTACCCTGTCCGCATAGAAACAACTAAGTCGATAATTATGAATATATACTTCCTTGAATACGAGGGAGATTGTCAGCGGTACGGCGCAATATCTCCCGATAACAACAACGAACCCTCCCTGGTAGTGTCACTTTCTCCGATGGCAATGGCGTGGCTCGAAAGAAATGGGGTGGAATATCTGAGCATAGATGATTTCACCACAATGGAAGAGGAAGCGCGGATAGGGCAGGCGAATCTGGAGAATTGTTCCGACTTATGTGCGGCAATTGATGAAATCATCGCCAGCCATATGGATACCGAAAAGCATTTTGGCGTTTCCGGTTATCCATTGATGCGCTTTCAAAGGCAGAGAACCAAAATATTTCTTGATAACATCACGATTCGCGCATTGCGGGGCAGCAAGCTTTTGAAAAAGTATCGCCCCCAGTTAATCTATATTCCCAAGCCCGTTTATCATTCGGCTGAATCGCCCATGTTTTATCATTGGATGGATTCGTTATATGGCCGCATCCTTGAGCTTGCGGGAGGGGCGCTGGGAATAGAAGTGCGTTTTTGGGATGCCGCCAAACAGGCGCCAGAGGCGCGGATGAATATAAGAGGGCGTATTAGGCAAAAGGTGCGCTTGATAGCACTGCAATTGCGGTATTATTTCCAGATTTTGTCGCGGGGTATTAAAGAATCCCCGATTTTGTTTTCCATGGGATACGATTTGGGGGAAATATTCGCCGGGCGGAAGCATGTTTTCTATCCTATGGTGTTATTGGCGCCCGCTCAAAAGGAAAGTTTGGGTGCTGACGAGCGCGCGGCGCAAAGCGCGATAGCCAGCGATGTCCGGGTAAATGATTTGTTAACCGTGGAGGGGATATCGTTTGTCTCTTTGCTGGCGGCAAAAATCGAAGAGCTGTTGATTCTGGATATAAAGAAAAGCGTTAATAATATCCAGTCATTGGTGCGCCGGCACCGGGGCGCACCGGCGGTATTTTTCGCCGCCGGCCCGCAGGATTTAATTGATTGCACCTTGTTCACTTGTCTGGCGGCCAGCGGTATTCCTCCGGTTATCGTCCAGCACGGGGGGTATGGGTACGCGCGTAGCAGTATGCTTTCACTGAGTGATCTCAGTTTCCGGGGGTATTGGCTGTCGTGGGGGGATGGTGTCGATGAGTTGTTCGGAGCGGAAACACATGGACGCATGGAATTTATCTCCATCGGTTCCAGGGGGATAGCGGAGATACAATCCGTAAGCCGAGCGCAACCGGGGAAAGCATTGAGCCGTGAAAAGAAGAAAGTTATGTTTATATTGCCCGGAGCCACGAATTATATATATTATTGGGGCGGATCTCCTTGGACCGATGGGAAATTGTATAGATTTGTAAAGCAATCCCTTGACGTGCTCAAGCGGTATTCCGATGAATACGATATTATCATCCGCCCTCACGGCAAGATGTTGTCGGCACGGAATGACACATTAAGTTATTTCCCCTTTTGTGAATTGTATAAGGAATACTTACCTTTCTTCCGGGTGGAATCGCGGTCCTTCAAGGAGATTGTACACGAACCCGATCTTTTCCTCTTTAATTACCCAACCACAATATTATTGCAAGCTCTTGCTACTGGCAGACCGATAGCCACCGTCAACTACCCCATGTATTATATGCCCGCTGCCGTGCGTTCCCTTTTACCGGATAATGTGTATTTGGCGGATTCCGAAGATCGGTTCTTCGACATAATGAATGAGGTGCTTCGCAAGGGAGAATTCCCGGTTAATACGGCAGACGGGCGGTTTTTGGAAAAATATGGAGTCCACCACGGTTCGCTTGAGGAAAATATGGATAATGCCATGGTGAAAATCAAAGAGCGGGGAATGAAGGGATTTGATAGGGAAGACTCCAGGTTCGATTTTCGGTGGCCCCAATAATTTCCCCAGCAAGATATTCATCATTGTGGGGAAGTAAAAAAGGGTACTATTCATACCATGCAAGTCGAATCGGTTAATAAGCGTTACCTGTTTAAATTTATTTCAACGCTCTCAAGCATGTTTTCGGGGATATTAAGCCACGCATTCATCAGCCGCGCTATTGGGCCGGCCGGTTTGGGTAATTATAATTTCCTTGTTGGTTTTTTCGATCAAATCCTAGCGATGCTTGATTTCGGTATTATCAGGTATGTGTACAACAAAGTATCGCAAAAACAGGATGCCGCCCGCTGGACCGATTTTTATTTCCGGTTTATGGCTCTAGTGGGATTGACCGTGCTGCTGGGGGTATGTGGTGTGTGGCTGCTTGGCGTGCGGGAAATGGTGTGGCCCGGCCAGCAAGGCGTATTCATTCTTGCCGCATTTTTCATGAGTTATATCCTCTGGTCAATGCAGGTGGTGGGACAGTTTGCCGACGCGCATGGACTGACGGTGCAAACCGAACGGCTGCGCTGGTTTCAGGGAATTGGATCTGCTGGTATATTTGTGTTGTTCTATTTCATGTCGGCGCTTAACCTGACCACCTATTTTCTCTTAAATTATGCAATCTTTGGCCTCTTGGTTGTGGGATGGGTCATTATTATTCGTAAAAATGGCATCATTCTACTGCAGCGTTCCGGTGTTGATTTGAAAAAGATGGCGTTGCAGTTCCGGGAAACGTGGGATTATGTAAAACCAATGGTGGTGTATGGTTTAGTTGGGACGCTGTGCGCCCTTATCGACCGATGGATGTTGCAGTATTTTGGCGGGTCAAGCCAGCAGGGATATTTTGCGTTTGCGTACCGGATTCAACAATTCTGCGTGTTGTTTGTTTCCGCATTCGTGCCGATCGCAACGCGGGAGTTTGCCATTGCCCTTGGCCAAAATGATAACAGGCGCATTGCTAATATTTATGCAAGTTCAATCCCCGTTTTTATGGCGGTGTCCGGTTATATCGCCTATTTTGTTGTCACGCAATCCGATGGCTTGGTGCGGGTGTTAGGGGGAGACCAGTTTGACACCTCTTCCGTGGTCGCAAAAGTCATGATGTTCCAGGTTATTTATTATCCGATCAGCCTGATTTCCACTTCAGTTTTTATGGCGACGGGCCGCACCGTGCTTTATAGCAGGGTCGGCATGTTAACGATGTTGCTGGGCGTACCCGTGCTTTATTTTATGGTTGCTCCGGGCAGTAGCTATGGCTTGGGGCTTGGCGCGGCTGGATTATCCATTAAAAACATTTCCGTCGACATAATAACCACAAACACTTTTTTGTGGTGGATATGCCGCACCTATAACATCTCTTTCTGGTCTATCTTCCGCTTGCAAATAATTTTTCCACTTGTCTTTATCCCGCTTGCAAAGAGCTCCGCATTGCTAGCCGGATTGTTCTTTGCCAATTCCACCGCCAATTTTATTTTGAGCGGTATGATTTACACGCTGGGTGTCGCCGTGATGATCCGGGTTGCTCCCCGGGGCTTTGGATTGCCGCCTGACTTCATGAGCCGGTACATAACAACTCCTTTGGGTAACTATTGGGCCTCCATGCGGAGTGCAAAGTAATGGGGTATTTTTCATGACGTATTCGGAAAATTATGGAATGAATGTGGTGTTTTTGTCCTATTCATTGGATGCAAACACGCCTCATTATGGCGGGGCATCGCAGGGTTTGCTTGTGGATGGCATCAAGCGGATCGACCGGGGCGACACGGCAAACGTGCAGCAATGGACATTACAAAACCATGCGGGAACGCATATTGATGCGCCCCGTCATTTTTTCGAACAGGGAGCGTCCGCGGACAGCTATCCCGCCGGGTTTTGGGTCTGCCGGGAGGTGGCGATTGTGGAGTGTCTTTTGCCGGAAGGCCGCTTGCTTGCGCCAAGTGACGTAGAAGGGCGGATAGCGCGGGACGCGGAGTGCGTGCTAATCAAAACGGGATATGGCCTGCGGCGCCACTTGCCGGAATATATCAATGATGCGCCGGGGCTTTCGCCGGAATTGTGTACATATCTGCGGAGGGAATATCCGGATCTGAGGTTTGTAGGATTTGATTTCATCTCGGTCACACGGCTGGGTGACAGGCCGGCGGGGCGCGCGGCACACCGGATACTTCTTGATCCGGAAGCGCCGGGTTCCCCGCTGCTTCCTATCGAAGATATGGATTTGAGTTCCATCTCGGTTGGGCGCCGGGTTCGAAGGATGGTAATAAGTCCCCTCAGGGTGGCTGGGGCTGATGGCGCTCCTGTCACCATCGTGGCGGAAATCGAATAAGCTATGGGACGGGAAACGGTATAATGCGGACAGGCATGGGATTGTGACAACGATAAGGGGGGCGGATGAAGCCGGGAGAATTGAAAGAAAAGCTTAAGAAAAAGCAGTTCACCATTGGTTCCTGGATTACCATAGGAAATGGCGATGTCGCCGAAATCATGGTGCAGGCCGGTTTTGATTGGCTTACCATTGATATGGAACACTCCTCCATAGGCTATGATCGCGCCCTGGAACTGATCCGGGTTGTTGATCTTGCGGGAGCGGTGCCGCTGGTGCGGGTGGGAGCGAACGATCCGCTCATCATTAAACGGGTGATGGACGCTGGAGCCAAAGGGGTGATTGTGCCGATGGTAAATTCCGCGAAAGAGGCGGAGTGTGCCGTCGCCGCGGTCCGGTATCCACCTGTCGGTAAGCGGGGGGTGGGACTTTACCGCGCACAAAAATACGGAACCGGCTTTGATGCTTATTTAAAGTGGGTTGCCAGGGAAAGCATTGTTATCGTTCAGATAGAGCACAAAGACGCGGTCGAGAACCTTGACGCCATTTTATCGGTCGACGGCGTTGATGGCTTCATTGTGGGCCCATACGATCTTTCCGGCTCACTTGGGGTGCCGGGAAAATTTACCCATCCCAAAATGCTTGCCGCCATGAAGACGATCCGGAAGATAGCCCATCGGCATAAAGTGTCCGCTGGTTTTCATGTGGTGCCGCCCGATCCCGCTTTGGTGAAACTGCGCCGGAAGGAGGGCTATACCTTTATTGCGTATAGCGTCGATTTCCTGTTGCTTGGCGAGATGGCGCGGCAAGGGATAAAAGCCATTAAAGGGTAACGGGAAATCTTTCCTTGATAGTAATCGCTTCTTTACCTGCGGGGAGATAATTTGACTTTATCTGAAAAAATAGGCAAGATAACCCTTTGAATTTTATCTTAAACAGAGTAGGGAAACCACTGGATATGCTGCAAAAACAAGTGATTATTGGTATTAATTATGGAAGCGGCCATGATTCTTCTTCTGCAATTCTTGTTAATGGCAAGTTGATTGCTATAGGTGAGGAAGAGCGTTTTACCCGTGTAAAGCACGATATTAGTTTCCCCTGGAAATCAATCGAATTTTGTCTTAAAGAAGCTGGCCTCAAGCCTGTTGATGTTACCCATGTATGCATAGGGTGGGATAAAGATGTACATGCCGGTAAGCGGTATTCTTTTCTTTTCAGGGATTTCACCATTTCCGGCCTACGAAGGCGTTTTTCGTTTCTTCGGGTGCTTCGCAATGCGGCAATCATTGGAGTTGCGAATGCCAAACAATTATTCCCAAACGCCAAGGTAACTACTGTTGAACATCATTTGGCGCATATTGCCAGTTGCTATTTCACCTCACCGTTTGAAGAATCGGCTGTTATTTCTTGGGATGGGCGTGGAGAGTGGAGCACTGGAATGCTTGCACACGCTAAGGGGAACCAAGTCGCGGCATTGCGAACATCGTATTATCCGTCTTCCTTTGGTATGCTTTACACCGCTTTCACGCATTATCTCGGCTTTGATAGCAATGATGAATACAAGGTTATGGGTCTTTCGGCATATGGCCGGTTAAGCTATGTTGAGAAGATCCGGCAGGTCGTGAAGTTCTCGCCGGAGCATATTTATGATATTGACCTATCCTATATTCAGCATCCCGGCATAAACCCCAATATGGGATATGGACGGGAATACTACTCTGCCAAGCTCGAAACTTTGCTCGGTCCGGCGCGCAGGAAAGGTGAGCCGATCAATAAACATTATGAGGATGTTGCCGCCAGCCTGCAGCAAGTGTTTAATGAAATAGGTGTGCAGATTGCGCAGTACCTTAGGGGTTTGACCGGTTCCGAAAACCTATGCATTACTGGCGGTGTGGGCCTAAATGGCGTAATGAATATGGCGATAATAAAAAATGCAGGGTTTAAGAATTACCACTTCATTCCCGCACCAGACGATGCTGGAGTTGCGTTAGGCGCGGCGTTATGGGTGCATAACCACATACAAAATAATGTTGACCGGGTGCCGCTGTCTGTTCCGTATTGGGGTATTCATTTCTCTAATGATGAAATACGCAAGGAAATAGAAACCTACCGTTTTAAGAATGTGGTGGAACTTGATGATCCGGCAAAAACAGCTGCGGAATTACTTGCCATGGGAAAGATCATAGGTTGGTTCCAGGGCCGCGGGGAATTTGGGCCCCGCGCTCTTGGTTGCCGCAGTATTTTAGGTGATCCCCGTCCTGCAGAATTCAAGGATGTAGTTAATGCACGTATCAAGTTTCGTGAAGAGTTCCGTCCGTTTGCCCCTTCGGTTCTTTATGATCATGCCAGCGCATATTTCGATTTGCCTGACGAATCTCCTTACATGTTGCAAATTTGTTCGGTAAAAAAAGATAAAAGATCAATCATACAAGCAGTGACTCATGTGAACGGTTCGGCGCGCCCCCAGACGGTTAGGCCGGACGTAAATCCGCTTTATTATTCCCTCATTGAGAACTTCTATAAAATCACCGGCATACCGTTAGTGTTGAACACCAGTTTCAATGTAAAAGGGGAGCCTATTGTAAACGCTCCCGCTGACGCCATCCGATGCTTTTATGCCACCGGTCTTGACTACCTCATAGTGGGCAAGTTCCTATTTCACAAGAATCTCAGCAGCGATTATCTCGCGTAGCATATGCATTTTGGTGATTCGGGAGCGCACAGCCGAAATGATTGCTAAAGGTGCACATTTAATTTCGCGATTGGTTGCATATTGCATATTATTATTCTGGAAAGGTGGCCAGGGAGTGGGGGCTCGTTTTATTCTAAATGTAGCCTCCAGGTTCTCATTGGTTTATAAAGTTGAGGGTGCGGATGCCCAATCGTATTGTTTTGCCACCCCTAATCAGTTAACTTTGTGGCGCGCTAAAACTTTTTTCGAGAAAGAACCCGAAACCCTTGAGTGGATCGACGGTTTTTTGCCTGACAGCGTATTTTACGATATCGGCGCGAACGTGGGGCTTTATACTGTTTATGCCGCCAAGGGCGGAAAAGTAAAATCAGTTATCTCATTCGAGCCGGAGTCGGGCAACTATGCGCTCCTCAACCGGAATATCGCCCTCAACAGTTTGCAGGATTCGGTGTCGGCCCTCAACGTGGCCCTCTCGGACAAGGTGAGCCTGGACACACTCTATCTATACGATGCGTCGCCGGGAGCGGCGCTGCACTCGTTTGGCGAGGCGGGGGTGTATATTCAGGATGTCCGGCGCACGCCGCATAAACAGGGGGCGATATCGTTTTCCCTGGACCGCTTCGTCGCCGAGTTTTCCCCCCCGTTTCCGAATTACATCAAAATTGATGTGGATGGGCTGGAAGCGAAGATTATCGCGGGGGCCGGCACCTTGTTGGCTGACCGGCGTCTGAAAGGGATGTTGATTGAAATAGACGAAACCCATGTGGGTGATGTGTCATTGGTGGAAGCTCTAAAAAAGCACGGATTCATGCCGGAAAAGAAAAAGCATTCGGCGATGGTGGCCGCCGGAGACTGCACCGGCAGTTCCAACTATATATTTACGAGAAATCAGGCGGGATAATATGGTTTATAAGCCTAAAATCATAGCAGTGGTGCCGGCGCGGATGGCATCCACCCGTTTTCCGGGAAAACCGCTGGCGGACATTTTAGGATTGCCGATGATAGAGCATGTGCGCCGGCGCGTAGCGCTTTCACCGGTGTTTGATAGTGTGGTGGTGGCCACTTGCGACCAGGAGATATTTGATGTGGTGCGGAGGCATGGAGGCAAGGCGGTGATGACCGCGGACACCCACGAACGTTGCACCGACCGCATCGCGGAGGCGACGCTTACGGAAAAAGCGGATATCGTGGTGAATGTGCAGGGTGACGAACCGTTGGTGCGGCCCGAAGGGTTTGCCGCGCTTATAGAACCCCTTCTGAAATACCCCGACCTTCAGACAACCAACTTGATTGGCGAGATATTAACGGACGCCGACTTCAAAAGCCCCAATGTCGTGAAGACGGTGGTGGACCCGCATATGAATGTACTTTATTTTTCGCGCGAACCGATCCCTTCCGCTTCAAAGGCGGGGGGGGTGAAATACCGCCGATATCGGCAATTGGGGATCATCGCATTCCGGTACGATTTTCTCCACATCTTCTACCGTTTGGAGCCGACGCCGCTTGAGCAGGTGGAGTCGGTGGATATGATGCGGGCAATCGAGCATGGATACCGTGTTCACGCGGTATTAAGCGGGTTCCAAGCCATAGGGGTGGACGTTCCCGCTGATTTGGAAGTGGCGCGGAACATGATGAAAGAGGACAACTTGTTCGGCAGTTATTGATCAAGAACCTTTTGTATGCTTCCGCCGCTTTGCCGCAAAAGGGAGGGATTATTTTCCCGTAAAGGTTCGAATGCTTCTAACCAGTTTTTTTGCAAACTTTTCACGACGGGTTGCGTACCCCATGCAGTGACGGCAACATTCGTAGGGGCTGCCGACATTTCGAATTTGGTCAACGAGGGCCGTATATTTTCTAAATATGGCGTCCAGCGGTTCCGTCCTCATGGAGGCAAAGGTCGTCTGATGGCGAAAATCGATACAGCAGAATTTCACTTGCCCGTCGCCATAAAAAACAAAATTGTCTGTAGAGCACGTTGGGGGATCATCGGTGGGGATTTTGCCGTAGAAGTTTTTGGTATCCACAAACCTTTTTAGCCCCACAACAACCCGCCCATCCGCGGTATTGGCGACCGCCCGTTGCCATGAATACCGCTTGGAAGTTCCTTCTCCACGCACGAGGGGAACTCCGCTTCTATCTGAAAGGTTTTTTACGAAAGCCGGCAGATACCCCATTTGCTCATTAAAAAATGGGATGTGAATATTCTCCCTCTTCCCTAGTATTTTTCTGGAAAAACTCCGGTCGTTATACGCCACTTCGATGGAGATGAGCGTGGAATGGCAGTTCTCATAAAAGAAGCGGAGCAACCGGCCCACCGAATCGAGATAAGCATCCCAACTCACGCCTTTCAGCCGCGTGTTTGCCAAAAACTGTTGTTCGGTTATGGTTTGCACACCTATAACAAGTTGCTTGGGGGGGAAGTTCTTGTACTCTTCAATGTCTTTAGGATAAACAGAACCGTTGGTTGCTATAAGATAATTAAGCCCCCTTTTTTTCAGTTCCGGCAAATAGAAAGTAGTTAGCCCTTTCGTAAGAAAAAATTCGCTCACGTTGGTGAGGCGCACCATCTCAAGGTTTTTCAGGTTTGCCGCGGCATAATCGATGATTTGCAGGTAAAGGTCATCAGGAAAACGAACAAGGCCCCCTTTGTTAGGTGGATCATCAAGTGAAAGTGAGCAATAATCGCAAGTCATGTTGCATAAATTGGTAAGCTCTATGCTTATGTTTTTTATGTCGGTTATCGCAAAATTCTTCATCATTTTCCCAGATTAAATAATCAATGGTGCTTAGAAGTAGCAGTGAGAGTAGCACATTAATTTCCGCCTATCAATCGTCACCTCCCTGTTTTGTCAAAACGCTTGCAAAGAAAGGTGTAAGCTGATTTAATATACCACCTTAACTGATTCTGATGGGGATGATATTTCACGATGGAACACAAAAAATTGCGCGTTGGCATTGCTGGCTATGGAGTAGTGGGTAAGCGCCGCCACTTGTATGTGGATAAAAACCCCAACCTCAAGGTGGTGGCCGTTTGCGACCAGCATTTAAAAGAAGGAGGGCAATTGGAGGGGGAAATCCATTGCCATTCCGACTACCGGAAACTGCTGGAGGAAAAACTCGATGTATTGCTTGTATCGCTTCCAAACTACTTAGCTCCGGAAGTGACGATAGCCGGCTTTGAGCGCGGCCTTCATGTTTTCTGCGAAAAACCGCCCGGCCGCAACGTGGAGGATATCACCAGGGTCATCGAAGCCGAAAAGAAGCACCCCGGCCTTATTTTAAAATACGGCTTCAATCATCGCTACCACGGATCGGTCAAGGCCGCGTTGCGGATTATCCAGTCTGGCGAGATGGGATCGATTGTTAATATGCGCGGCGTATACGGCAAAAGCAAAATCATTCCATTTGAAGGGGGTTGGAGAGCGGAAAGGCAGTATGCGGGCGGCGGCATATTGCTGGATCAGGGAATCCACATGGTGGATCTGATGCGCCTTTTTTGCGGAGACTTCCGCAAAGTGGTCAGCATTGTTTCCAACGACTATTGGAAGCATGATGTTGAAGATAATGCGTATGTGATCATGGAAGATGAACGGGGAAGGGTGGCGATGCTGCATTCCACCGCAACACAGTGGCAACATACGTTCTCGCTTGATATCGCGCTCGATGCGGGGTATCTGGAACTGTCCGGCATCCTTTCCGGTTCAAAAAGTTATGGCGAGGAGCGGCTGCATATCGGCCGCCGCGACGAGGCGGACACCGGCGCCACCCGTGAAGAGGTGATTACCTACCTGAACGACCCCTCGTGGGGCGACGAGATCGACGAGTTCGCCAATGCCATCGTGCATGGCGCCGCTATTCAGTCGGGTTCCAGCAACGATGCGCTCGAAACCATGAAACTCGTCTACCGTATCTATTGTGCCGATGAAGGATGGAAAAAAAGATATAATCTGTCTTCACCAGATTAATTATGGAGATATTGCGGAAAAAATGAATAATTTAAAAACGATGTACGCCAAGAAGGCGGGGTTTCGTCAGTTTGCGGCCGAGTATTTCGCGTATCTAGGCAAATTGCTGAGCGAACTTGATCTGAGCGCCGTAGAGGAACTGTTGCGCGAATTCGAACGGAGCCGGGAAAGCGGCAACACCGTACTCATCGCCGGTAATGGCGGTTCGGCGGCCACTGCCTCGCACATGGCGAATGATATGGCGCTGGGGACTTGGTGCGGCGAGGGGACCAAGCCCTTCAGGGTGATATCGGTCACCGATAACAATGCCGTCATGACTGCTATCGGAAACGACAATGGTTTTGAACACGTATTTTTACATCAACTAAAGATGATCTACCGCCCGGGAGACCGTTTGATAGTTATCTCGGCTAGCGGCAATTCCATGAATCTCGTCACTGCGGTCGAATGGGTGAAAAAAAACGGCGGTAAAACGATCGGGTTGCTCGGTTTCGATGGCGGCAAGTTGGCGAAATTATGCGATCTTGTTATTCTCGTTAAAACGCCGAAAGGGGAGTATGCTCCGGTTGAGGATGTCCATATGATTCTCGACCATTTAGTACTTTCCTATCTCCAGTATCATCACGCGGCTGTAAAAGCGAACTATTAATCGTAAAGGATATTTTGTGAATTCAAACGAGATCAAGTATTTCAAGGCGCAGGATTTTACAAAATATGATGCGACGGAATTTCCGTTCTGGTACCTCGTAAAAGTTCTGTTGGTTAAAATCCGGCGCAGGTTATTGGGGAAAATCCTCGATAGAAACGCACGAATAGTCTGGACGCCGACCGCGGTTACTGATGCCTTCGGCGCGGAGGACAATGTGCGCAATTACGTTGAGCGTAAACATTTGCGGAAACTCATCGGCTTTGTCAAGGAGCGCTACCCGATTAGAACCGCCTGCGAGGTGGGCTGCGGGTATGGCCGTGTAGTCATGGCATTGAGCGAGTTTGCGGACGAGGTCACGGGTTTTGAGCGGGAGAAACTGCTTGTTGATATGGCTTCCCATGCGATGCCGTGGATCGAGTTTGTCAACGTCCCTTCGTTGGACCAGGTTGGTCTCGTTGCGAAAAAGAAATACGATTTTGTTCTTACCAACGCCATCCTCCAGCATATGAACGACGAATTTTGCCAAAAGGTTTTGGATCAGATACGGCTGATCGCGCCGGAAGGGCATGTGTTGATTATCGAAAAGACCGAAAGTATTTCCGTCACCGAGAATACCTCGAACAACGCCCGATTTTTGAGCCGCGCCCGGCCGGTCGAAATGTATCAGAAAATGATGGAGCCCTACTCGCTGGTGAAAACGTGGCCGAGGGTGCTTGAGCCGACCTACTTCAACAAGAATCCCGGCACCTGCATGCTGTTCAGAAGCGACAAGCTGAAATAGGCCCGTGGCGATGAGGACACTTGCCGGCCGAAAGATACTCTTGGGGCCTTCGTCGTTCGCGGCGGGGGACAAGAGTCCTTTGCGCGTGCTTGAGGAAGCCGGACTTATCATTATTGACAACCCGCATAAACGCAAGCTGACAAAGCCGGAGCTTATGGAACTCGCGGCGGGGGGGGTGACGGGGCTTATCGCGGGATTGGAAACCCTGGACCGCGAGGTGATGGAGAAGACGGCCATCAAGGTAATTTCCCGTTGCGGTTCCGGTATGAGCAACGTGGACCAGCAGGCCGCGAAAGAGTTGGGGATATCCGTCTATTCTACGCCCGACGCCCCGACCACCGCGGTTGCTGAAATAACCATCGGCGCCTTGCTTGCCCTGTTGCGCAGAATCGCTCCGCTTAACGCCAAGATGCATATGCGGATATGGGAAAAGCACACCGGGTTTGAACTTGCCGGGAAAACGGTTTGCATCGTTGGACTGGGCCGGATCGGGCGAAGAGTCGCGAAAATTGTTGCGGCTTTTGATGCCGCCGTTATCGCGGTTGATCCGTATCTCGCCGCCGCCCCGGATGACGTGTCGTTGGTTACAATGGACGAAGCGCTTGCGCGGGCGGATATCATAAGCTTGCACGCGAGCGGCGAGCATTGCATTATTGGCGGCGCCGAATTGGACCGGATGAAAAAAGGCGTCTACATCTTAAATGCCGGCCGTGGCGGTCTGGTGGATGAAACGGCTTTGGCGGAACATCTTCGCGCCGGTAAGGTGGCCGGCGCGTGGATAGACACGTTTGCCGAAGAGCCGTATAGCGGCGAACTATGTGGTCTTCCACAGGCGATTCTTACGCCGCATATTGGATCCTATTCGTATGAGGGAAGGCTGAAGATGGAGATGCAAGCCTCCGAAAACCTGCTGGAAGGCCTGCGCCTGCTGTAGGGCAATATGCGGCGGCAAGCGGATCCCGCGTTATTGAAGATCGCTGAAAGCGCCGCGCGGGCGGGTGCCCGCCACATTATCCGCCACGCCGCCGCTTTCCGTAAGGTAAAACGGCATATCAGCCGCGATGTTAAAGTAGCGGCCGATCAACAGGCCGAGGATGTAATCTGCGCATTGCTTCACCGGAGCACCGGTCTGCGGATACTTGCCGAGGAGCGCGGGGAATATCCCGCGCGGCGGGTGGGGGATGACTGTTACTGGGTGGTTGATCCGCTGGATGGCAGTCTTAATTTCTCGCGCCATATCCCGCTTAATTGCATATCCATCGCGTTGTGGAAAGATGACCGCCCGTTATTGGGGGTGGTATTCGATTTTAACCGGGGCGAAATGTTCAGCGGCATTGTGAAACGGGGGGCGTGGCTTAATGGGGTGCGGATACGGGTGAGCCGGATAGATGAGAAATCCCGATCCGTGCTTTGCACCGGATTTCCCGCCGCCACCACTTTTACCGATAAAGCGATTGCCGGATTTGTGCGGGGGGTGATGGAGTATAAGAAGATTCGGTTGCTGGGGAGCGCGGCGCTTTCCCTTGCCTATGTGGCTGCCGGGCGGGTGGAGGCGTATCGGGAAAATGATATCAAATTATGGGATGTCGGCGCCGGTTTGGCTTTGGTGTTGGCGGCGGGTGGGGCGGTGATAATGCGCCCTTCAAAAAAGAAAAATGCGTTAAGGGTGTTGGCGACAAACGGTAAGATCAAAGACGAGATATAAAAGTGTCCAGCACAACTACCCTCCATGTTCTGTATTCCCCGCCTTCCGTTCGAATCCCCCACGGTGATTTTGTGTTGTGCTTTCTTTCCCCGCAAGAGGAGGAGATACTGCCCCAGGAGATACGGAAACGGATCATCGTAGGACGCCGGGAAGTAGACCGCCACCGGGAGGCGGCGGAGCGTTTTTACAAAGAACTGCTTCCGCGTTTTTCGGCGACCCCGTGCGGCGGCAAAACGCTCCGTCAATCGCTTGCCATGGAGGGCGCATCCAATCCGTGGTGGTATCACCAGGTAAGTTGCCGGGCCGTTGAATGGGATCCCACGTTTAACACCATTCTCCATGTTTTTGCGGTCGATGGGGTGGCGAAGGAACGGCACGTTTCCGCCATCGCGTTTCATGGCGGGGGGAAGGATTTGGCGGAAGCGTTTAAGCAAAAGTACCGGATTGAGATGCATGGCATTTCCCGGCCGCAAAAATGGCTTTTCCGTTCCGTTGGATCGCGTTTTAAGAAGATGTTGGGAGAGCTTCAAAATCTTCATCTCCTGAAGAAACATTTAAGCCTTCCCAAGATTAAGGTGGATGTGGCGTTTCAGGGGTTTTGGGATTGGAGCGTGTCTTACGATCAGAAAACGGGGGAAATGACCGACAATTACTTTCGCGCCCTTCCCGGATTATTGAAGGAGGCCGGGAGGGAAATATGCTGGTTTGCCTGGTTTTCACCGGAGGGGAGAAGTTACCGGCAAATCCCCGCTGAACAGGTGGCGCGCGGCGCGCGCGGCGTACCCGGCCTTGTAATCCTTCAGCTTTTCCTGACATATATGGATATTATGAAATGCTATGCGGATTTCCGTCCTTTAATCGCGTATCTGGCTTTTAGGAAGAACAGGGAATTCGGCGAATTGTTTATTGAGGACGGGGTGGACTATTTTCCCCTGATAGATACCCGCCTGTTGGCTGGCTTTTATGACGGCTCCATTCCCGACGCCGTATTGACCGAGCGGGCGACCCGGCGGGCGGCCGCAAAGTATGCCCCGCGGCTTGTTATTGCTTTTTTGGAGATGTTTCAGTTCTCCCGCGCCCTGTATGCCGGGGCTGGAAACGGCTCGCCAGATTCGATTTTATGCGCCATGCAGCATGCAAGCTACAATAGGGAAAAGTGTATGTATTATATTGATCCGGAGCGGGATTATGCGGGGCGTCCCGACGGCATTGCCTGTCCGCGCCCCGATTATGTTTTTGCGATGGGGGAATTGGGCAAATTGCTTTTTGAAGAGGCCGGTTTTACGAAGGTGATATTGACAGGCTCGGCCCGCTACGATACCCCCTACGCGCCAGTGACCCGGATTCCGGACGAAGGGCTTTCGATCCTTCTCATGCCGACCTTATTCAGGGAGCAGGAAATCGAAATGGTGCAGGCGGCATATTTTGCCACGGAACATATGCCGGGCGTCCGGTTGCTGTTGCGGAGCCATCCGGCGCATAGGGTGGAGGACATGCCTGAATTCAAGCGGTACAGCGACCGGGTAACTCCGGTGGGGGGAGACCTTCGCGGCAATTATGCTATGGCGGATGTAGTTCTTTTTTCATACAGCACCACGGCAGAAGAGGCAATCATGTGCAATGTCCCCGTGTGGCAGTGGCTTCCCGCCGGTTTTAACGGCTCCGCATTCCGCGAAATCGGAGGGGTTCGCGCCTTTGCGTCCACCGTGGAGTTGCGCGATGCAGTCGGGGATGCCCTGGAACATGGAATTCTTCCGGTATCGGCATCGTTTCGGGAAAAGGTGCTGCGGGCCTGTTTTTACAAAAATGACGGGGGCAATGCAAGGCGGATTACGGATGAATGCATACGGTTAATGGAAGGGCGGCGCGAACATATGCGGTCTTCCGGCGCGCATGGTGGTGGAGAATGAAGCCGACGGTTGAGTTGCTCGCGAATCAAAAAGCGGGATTCTTTATGGTGATATTAGGCGGTCCATTGATAATAGGTTTTTTAATGCTTTGGCCCAATATGATTTTTCATTACGCGGAATGGACGCAGAATTACATGCAGCCGTTTTTTTTCGGGGGCGTATTTGTGGCGGCCTTCTTCGTCGGCCTCAGGTCAGTATTTAAATTCACCATTCTTGGTATTTTTTTGCTTTTATTTGCGTCTAATATTTCCTATGTGGCGGAAAAGGTGCACTTCCAACTCTTTAGTGAGGGTTTGCTTTTGATTTTTCTGGCGGCGATGTTGTATCGCCAGCCCCGTTATATTGGTTTTGCTTTTAAGGTGCTTGTGTTCCTGGCGGTTATTTTTTCAATCCAGACGGTTATAGTATTCATGGCATGGCTGATCGGTTACAGGATACCGGTGGAATGCAATGATTTCCTAGGGTACATAAAATTTACGCGGGGGATGGAGTGTTCTTTTAACTTATGGTTGGGGGATAACGGTTATTTAAGAAGAGACTGGTATGGCTTTCGCGCAACAGGATATTTTACTGAGGCCAATCGCCTTGCTTACTTCCAGACAATCCCCATGTTCTTAGCATATCATTACAGAAAGGAGTCTTTTTACTATCATGCCGCGTTTTATCTGATTATCTTTTCTATTATGGCCACTGTTTCCGTCGTTGGGATGGCTGCGGCATTTGGGGCATTTTTTTTATATAAGAACCGCAACCTGTCGCGGAAGGTGAAAGGAGTGCTGTTTCTTTTATTCATCGTTATCCCCACGTTGTTTATTGTGGTTAGCGTAAACCCGGAGATGTTCGGGCGTATCCTCGATAAGTCAGGATCGTTTGCGGTGAGACTTGCAGGCGCAAAAGGAGCCATGCTCTACCTCTTGCAAAACCCCTTTGGGTTTAAATTAGGGGATGCGATTTTATCGCAAGAACTCATGTTGGCTTCAGGTGTGTCCATCGGATTATTTTATTGGATATTCTGGGGAGGTTTAGTGGCGGCAGGGCTTCTTCTTCCAATCTTGTTTGTTTATCTAATAAATATGTATGAACTGGTTGCAAAGGGGGATCAATTTGAAAGAATGTTCGGGTATGCATCTTTAGCATATTTCATGGAGCAATCATTCTTCGGCAATTATTTTGAATCATATTTTATCGCCGTAATGGCCGTTACATTGGCGATTAATAGGCTAAGAGCGCGGCTGGCGATTCTTTAGTGCCGGTGCATTCGTCGGTTTGCCATTGCCGGAGCAGCCTGTTTTTCCGCCTGTTGGAGGTTGCGGGATGCTGGCCAAAAAGGTAATATGACGCAGCGTTATGACGAAAGAGAAAGATGAGGCGGGACAGGTAGAATGAAAGTAGTGATTCTTTGCGGGGGGTATGGGACGAGGATTCGGGATGTTGCCGATAATATTCCTAAACCGATGATTCCCATCGGGGGCGATCCCATCCTGTTACATATCATGCGATATTACGCGCATTGGGGCCAGAAGGAATTCATCCTCTGTCTTGGATATCAAGGGAGCGTCATTAGGAACTATTTCCTTAATTATGAGGCGTTCTCAAACGATTTTACTCTGGAGCTGGGGCAGCACCGCAAGATTGAGTTTCACACGAAGCATTCGGAGGTCGGCTGGAAAGTCACGTTGGCCGAAACGGGCCTGGATGCCATGACCGGCGCCCGCGTTCGAAAAATTGCGGACTATATCGGAAATGATGAGAACTTCATGCTTACCTATGGGGATGGCGTGGGGGATGTCGATATCAACGCGCTGTTGGCCTTCCACCGGTCGCATGGAAAAATACTTACGGTAACCGGCGTCCGTCCTCCCGGCAGATTTGGCGAACTTGAATGCGACGCGCAAAATATGGTGATTGGTTTTAACGAGAAACCCCAAGCCACCGGCGGGTTGATTTCCGGCGGTTATTTCATATGCCGCCGCGAAATATTCAAATATATCGAGGGTGGAGATGATGTGGTGTTGGAGCAAGAACCGTTACGTAGGCTGGTTGCCGATAATCAGATGATGGTGTATCAGCATGACGGGTTTTGGCAGCCGATGGATACGTTCCGGGAGTACAAAATGCTTAACGAGTTGTGCCAGTCCGGCAAGGCTCCCTGGATGCGCTGGGCCTGACCACATCTATATTGGGCAGCATGTTTAAGGAAATATACAAGAACCGGCGTGTTTTGGTGACCGGACATACTGGTTTCAAGGGATCATGGCTGTGTGAATGGCTGTTGCATCTTGGGGCCGAGGTCGCGGGATATTCAAAATACATTCCATCGGATCCCTCGCACTTCGTATCCTTGGGGCTGGAAAAAAAGATCCAGCATCACACCGGAGATGTGCGGGATTCTGTCTCCCTGAAGGCGGTATTTGATGAGTTTAAACCCGAAATCGTTTTTCACTTGGCCGCGCAGCCGATAGTTAGCGCTTCTTTCGAAGACCCCCGCTTGACTTTCGAAACCAACCTGATGGGGACAGTTAACATACTTGAAGCGATCCGTGAAGCTCCTTCAGTTTCCGTGGCGGTTATTATCACCAGTGATAAGTGTTATGAGAATGTAGAGTGGGAATACGGATACCGGGAACAAGACCGCTTGGGAGGAAAAGACCCATACAGTGCATCCAAAGCGTGTGCGGAAATCGCTTTTAGCGCGTATTTTCGTTCTTTTTTTGAAAAGATGGACGGGGTCCGGTTGGTCACCGCTCGTGCGGGCAATGTTATCGGTGGGGGAGATTGGGCGAAGGACCGCATTGTTCCCGATTGCGTCCGGTCCTGGGTTGAGCATCGGGAAGTGGTGTTGCGGCATCCGTCCGCGACTCGTCCATGGCAGCATGTGCTGGAACCGTTGAGCGGGTACCTGTGGCTCGGCGCCCTTTTGGCCGCAACGGGGAAGGGAATAAATGGCGAAGCTTTTAATTTCGGGCCGGGGCCGGAAGTAATCTGGTCTGTGCAGTCCTTGGTGGAACGCATGTCGGGGCGTTGGCCGAAGGCGAAGGTTAAGGTGGAGCCTGACATGGCGTTCGCCCACAAGGAGGCATCGTTATTAAAACTCAGCTGCGATAAGGCGATCCACCGCACAGGCTGGCAGGCGTCGTTGGCGTTCGATGAAACCGTTTCGATGACGATGGACTGGTATCTGGAATTTTACCACGACCGCAACGCTCACATGGAAGCTTTTACCCGGCGGCAAATCGATCAGTATTGCGCGTTTGCCGCCGATAGAGGGCGGTCGTGGGTGAAGTAAAAACCTCTTTTCCCGGCATTGACGGGGTAGTCATAACTCCCTTAAAACAGTTCCGCGACCACCGGGGAGCGGTGATGCACATGATTCGCGCCGATTCTCCCCAGTTCAAGTCGTTCGGGGAAATTTACTTTTCCTTTGTGGTAAGCGGTGCTGTGAAGGGGTGGAAGCGCCACCAGCGGATGACACAGAACTTCGCGGTGCCGGTAGGGATGCTGAAACTGGTGCTCTTCGATGACCGCGACGGCAGCCCCACCAAGGGGATCACGCAAGAAATTGTTATGGGTGCAGATGCGTATGGCCTTGTCACCATCTCGCCGATGATATGGTATGCTTTTACCTCAATCGGTTCTTCCGAAGCAATGATAGCAAATATGACCGATATGCCGCATGATCCGGCCGAATCGGAAACCAGGGAATTGCACAACGGCCCGGTCGCGTATCAGTGGTAAATCCGCTGTTGGCCGTGGACGCATGACGCCGCCATGAAAATACTTATAACAGGTGGAACCGGATACGTCGGCACCATTATGGCCGACCAGTTGTATGCTACCGGGCATGCGGTGACATTGTTGTCGCAAAAGCCAAAACCCGCTCTTGTCGAATGGAGCAGGCGTTTTGCCATGCTGTATGGCGATGTGGCGGAAAGGCCCTCCATAGCGGGAGTGTGTTCGGGCGCGGATGTGGTGGTACATCTGGCAAGCCTGAATGAGCATGATTCCGCCGCCGACCCGCGACGGGCCCTTTTGGTGAACAGCTATGGCACGCGCAATATGCTTGAGGAAGCGCTTTGCGCCGGTTCGCCGCTATTCATTTATGTAAGCACCTTTCATGTGTATGGCGATCATGATGGGCGCATTGGGGAAGATGCGTATCCGCGACCTATGGCCGATTATGCCTCCACGCATTTGTTTTCTGAATTTTACGGCCTGCAATTCGCCCGCGCCAAGGGGCTGCCGGTTTCCATCGTCCGCTTGTCGAATGGGTATGCGGCGCCGGTGGCGAAGGAGATAGACCGCTGGAGCCTGTTGGTTAACGATCTTTGCAAGGCCGCCCATGAGCGGGGCGTTTTAGTGCTTAAAACGCCGGGATTGCACAAGCGGGATTTTGTCTGGATACCGGATTTGGCGCAGGCGGTGACGCTGTTGGCCGCCGCGCCGCGTGACGCCGTTACGCGGCAGGTTTTCAATGTCGCATACGGCGAAAGCCGTGCGATTTATGATGTCGCCTTGATGGTGCGGGATGTGTATCGGGGCCTATATGGAAAAGAACTTCCGATCGAGCGTCCCCAGCCGCGCTCAGTCGAAAAATATTCGGCTCCTGAAGTCAGCATCGATAAACTGCGTGCGCTTGGTTACCGGCCGCACGATATGTTGCGTGAGGAGATACGCCGCACGCTCCTTCTTCTGGAAAGCTGAGCGGGCGGTGCGCGCATGGCAGATAGCAATAGCGCCGTAACCGGCCCGGCATCCGCCGTGCCGCTATTCAGCGTTGTCATTCCCACCTATAACCGCGCGGCGATTATCGGCAAGGCGGTGGAAAGCGTATTGGCGCAGACCTGCCGGGACTTTGAGATTGTCGTTGTGGATAACGGCGGTTCAGACAACACAAAGCAGGTGCTTGAACAGTATCGCAATCCTTCTATCCGCTATCATTGGCAGAGGGGAACGGGCGGTCCCGCCGGTCCGCGCAACACCGGCATAAGGCTGGCGCGCGGAACATATGTGGCATTTCTGGATTCCGACGATTGGTGGTATCCGGAAAAGCTGGCGAAGGTAAAACAGGCGTTGGATGCGCACCCCGGCGCCGCATTGATCCACCATCCGGTCGATGTCATTATGCGTTCCACCATGAAACCGGTTTACACCACCAAGGCGAAAGGGCCTGCCGTGTTTTCGGCATACGAAGATTTGCTGATCGAGGACAATTATATCGCCACCTCATCGGCGGTGGTGTTGCGTTCGGCGGTGTTGGACCTGGGCGGGTTTCGGGAGGACGATCTGCTTGTCGCGGTTGAGGATTTTGATCTCTGGCTGCGGCTTGCGCGGCAAGGATATGCGTTCGTGCCGATTCCCGAGCGATTGGGAGCGTTGTCCCAATGGGAAGGGAATCTTTCTTCGCTGGAGAGTCCAAAGCGTATGGCGCGGCTGGAGTATCTTGTCAGCCAGCACCTGCCGCACTTGCCGCCGTATTCCCCGGCGCGCAAGGGGGCGGAGGGGAACCTTTCATTTCAGCGCGCCCGGTTTTTTCATTCCCAGGGAAAATTTATGGCGGCCATTGCGCAGTATCTGAAGTGTTTGCCGGGTGTTGTGCCCGTTTGCAAAGCGAAGGCGCTGGCGGGAATACTTCTTTGCCTCGCCCGTATCCGGCGCTGAGGGGCGCTCTTCGTTCTTACCGGTTTTTAAGGTGCAATTTCTTCTGGGGAAGAATTGCCTTCATCTGGTAAACCGTCTCCACGATCAGCTCCTTGATTTTCCTGCCGAACGCGGTTCTCGGTTTTTTGGGAGGAACGATGGTCTGGTAAATGAGCCGCATGACATGGATGCCCCCCCATGTCCACTTGGGGAGAAGAACATACCAGTCGAAGAAACCCTGGTAGCCGATCAGCGTGCGGGGCGGAATGTTGGGGTTCTTGATCGCCACCTCCGAATAGTAGTTGGTGGTGTCCTTGATGTTCTTGTCGATCAGATTGTTTTCCAGACAGTGCGTCCAGAGCGCCGTGCCGGGCAGAGGCATAAAAATGGTGCATAGCACCCGGTGGGGTTTCAACTCGCGGTTTACTTCGATGGTTTCCCGTATGGTATCCATGGTTTCCCCGGGAACGCCGAGCATGTTGAAGCTTGAGGACATCATGCCGTGCTCGTGCACGATGTTGTAGGCCGCCAGCACCTGCTCCATGGAGACCTTTTTCTTGAGGATGACATTGCGGATGTTTTCGTTGCCGTTTTCAATGGCCATATTGACCATGAAACAGCCGGCGTCGGCAAGATGTTTTGCCAGTTCTTCATTCATGTGATCCACGCGGGTCTGCACCATGAAAGGTTTATTGATCCGTTTTTTATATTCCTGGCAGAATTCCAGGACGCGCTCTTGGTTGAGCGTGAACATTTCGTCGGAAAAATAGAAGGAGGGCGCCTGGTATTTGTCGATAACGTACTCCATCTCGGCGAACACGTTGTCGAAACTCCGGTACCGCACGAACTTCCCTTTTCTTTTGTAAATGTCCATCAGCGCTTTGTTTTGGCAGAACGTGCAGGGGAACGGGCAACCCCGCGCCGTGAGAATGTTCGCGCCGGTCAATTCCGCCCGGTAATACTTAGGTTCCATCAGATCCCTGTTGGGAAAAGGAACCGAATCGAGGTCGTCCACCAGGTGCGGCGTACCGGTTCTGGTTATTTTTCCGCTGGAGGATTTTCCCCATATGCCGGTAACGGTTAGCGGATCCTTTCCGCTTTGGAACTTTTCCAAAAATTCGGGTATGACGTTCTCGGCTTCGCCCGTGCAGATGAAGTCAACTTCGGGTTCATTTATGCACTCTTCGGGCTGCAAAATGGGCTGTATCCCACCCCAAATGACCGGGACTTTATAGCGGTTCCGCGCAATGCCGGAAAGCTGTTTCGTAATGTTGTAATCCTGAATCATCACTGAAAAGCCAACCATGTCCGGCTTATATTCGTCCATTTTCCGGACAAATCCTTCCACGATCCGCTCCGCGGTTGTTTTTGTCCACGACTGCTTTTTGTAAGGGGAAAAGTGAAACAACGCGGTCTGGTGACCCGCATTTCCCATTACCGCGCTGACATACATGATGTTGAGGGGGACTTCGCGTACCACGAATCCCGGATATACCAATAAAATTTTCATTTGGTCACTCCTGTTGCTTCGCAATAACCGCCAACTTAAAAAGCGTTTGGGCTTATCAAGCGAAAGGCGCGGATTATGTTTCTTGGTATTTTAAGCAATGTTGCGACACAATATCATATTGCCGGGTTCAAAACAATATTACAGCGGCCCCCCCAATCTCCGGTTAATGCTAATCACAATTCATGAAGAAACGTATTCCAACCATGATTGACAATATCAACGCCACATATCCGGCCCGGCATGGCCTTCACCCACGGGGTGATTGGGGAGTTGCCTGGTACCATAGGTTTCAACCTGTGGATTGCCGCGCCGGCGGCAATGCTATCTTGGCCCTTGCGGGCCAACAACAGAATGAATTCTGATACGATAAGCTCACGAGTAGGGGTTCCTGATACG
>JAHFEJ010000097.1 GCA_023248535.1 Nitrospinales bacterium
GAGTCATCCAGCGCAGGGCTTACGGCCTGCGGGATGAGGAGTACCTCCGCCTTAAAATCCTTACCTGCATGCTGGAGGAATTATGACGATTCTACCCACTCACTTGGGAGATGATCCAATATTACATTCCTGAAAAGCGTACTTCCGGACTTGCCCGCCATGAAGGTAAATCTCGCGGCGGGCTTTATCCTTCTTAGCGCCTCGTTATGGATGGTTCAGCCAAAAAGGGCGCATGCTCCATCCTTCCGTTTAACGGCGCGCCTCTGTTCCTCGGCCGCCATCCTGATCGGAGCGCTTACCCTCCTTGAATACATCGCGGGATGGAACCTCGGCATCGACCAGTTGTTGATAAAGGAAGCTCCCGGCGCGTTGTACAACACGCATCCCGGACGTCCCTCCCCTTTGGCGGCGCTGAACCTTGTTTTGACGGGCGGCGCCATGCTGGCTATTGACACGCAAAGCTGGCGTGGATTCCGCCCCGGCCATGCCCTGCTGCTGGTGACCGGGATAACCTCCCTGCTCACGTTCATCGGCCATATCAACGGCATCCCCCACTTTCTCCGTTTCATTCCCGAAAGTTCGGCCATCGCCTTCCACGCCACCCTCGCTTTTCTGGCGTTGACGGCTGGCGTCCTGCTTGCCCGGCCCGGCCACGGCGTCACCGCCATCCTGATAAGCGAATCGGCGGGGGGCGTTCTCGCGCGCCGCGTGCTTTTGCCCGCCGTCATCATCATGCCCCTCCTCGACTATGCGGTAACCGTCGCCGTTAACGCGGGCTTTCTTGACTCCGCCAGCGAGGGGGCGGTGCATACGACCTGGCTGATGGTGTTCATCACCGGCATGATCGTCGTCACCGCCCGGCTGCTTGAAAGAGCCGACATCCGCCGCACCCAGGCCGAAGCCGAAAGCGCACGGCTGGCAAGCGCGGTGAAACACGCCGGCGACGCGGTAATCATCACGGACGCCAATGGCCTGATCGAATACGCCAACCCCGCATTTGAAACGATCACCGGATACCGCATGGAGGAAGTATGCGGACAAAACCCGCGGTTTCTCAAAAGCGGCCGTCATGACAACGCCTTCTATGAAAATTTCTGGCGCACCGTCAAAACGGGGCTGATTTGGCGCGGCCACATGGTAAACCGCCGGAAAGACGGCTCGCTGTACGAAGAAGAGATGATCGTCTCCCCCATCACGGATGCCTCCGGCGCCATACTGAACTTCGTCGCCGTCCAGCGCGACGTTACGCGCGAAGCCGCGCTGCACAGATCGCGCGGCTATTTCTCCGCCGTGGTATCGCACGAACTCCGCACGCCGTTGACCAACCTGCGGTTGATGGAAACGCTGCTCAAACAGATCGAACTCGCCGGTTCCGCGGGCGGCCGGGTGGAATATCTCCGCGGCGCGCTCCTTAAAACCATTGCATCGTTCGACCGCATCGTCAACGCCACCAGCCTGATTACGGAAATGTCCCGTATCGGCGATGAAAAGCTTTTTTCAAAAAATGCCGTACACCGCCATGTTTCCGCGGCGCTGGCGGACACGCGGGAACATCTCATGGCGGAGCGGCGGAACATCGGCATAGAAGCGGACATGTGGGACATCCCGCATTACACCACCGTGCTGGGAAGCGGCGTTATGATCCAGCGGGCGCTGGAGGAGGTGCTTTCCAACGCCATCAAGTTCACCCCGGATGGCAAATCAATCCGTGTCCGCAAGTATATCCGCGATGGTTCGGTATATATCGAAGTGGCCGATGAAGGGGCGGGAATACCGGAAGAGAAGTTGCATGATGTGCTCATCCCCTACTATTCCCTTGGAAATCCGCTTAACCATTCGTCCGGCCGCTATAATTTTCACGGCGGCGGCCTGGGATTGGGCCTCACCATCGTCAAACTGATAATGGAATACCACAACGGCGCGCTTGTCATCGGCAACCGCACTGATGGCGCGGGCGCATCGGTTATCCTGAGCTTTCCGCTCGACTCCGGTCAAGAGCCTCCGGTCGCCGCCGCATAGCCTCCCCCTTCTTGCTTGTCATGCCGGGCTTGACCCGGCACCCAGAAATATTTTCAAAACTCTCTTTTTTCATACCCCAATAAACCACTGAGACACGGAGGCACTGAGAAGCCTGCCAATAAAAATGAAACAAGAAATTTGTTTCCCGACTCTGTGCCTCTGAGGCTCTGTGGTTACATGCTTCTTCCCCGGTGGGTACCCAATTCATTGGGTACATCGGCCTCTCTCGGTGGGACGGACACTCCTGTCCGTCATCGGCCCAACGGGCCGACCCCCTCTCAACTGCCGCATCTGCTTTTCCCGTTATATAATTTATATAGTCAAGGAGGAAGCGGCGTCATGAAAATCCTGGCGGTTATGGGCAGTCCCAAGGGAAAGGGTTCAGGGTATCGGATCGTAAAAAAGATCGAAGACCGGATGAAAACTCTGGGACCGGTGGAGTTTGACTACCTTTTCCTGAAGGATGCGAACCTCCAGCCCTGCACCGGCTGTTACACCTGCCTGGCGAAGGGCGAAGACAAATGCCCGTTGAAGGATGACCGCGACGCGATAGAGCGGATGCTTCAGGCATCGGATGGCGCCATCCTCTCCACCCCGATGAACGTGCTCAACGTCAGCTGGCTCATGTCGAACTTCATCAGCCGGTATGCCTACGCCAACCACCGCCCCCGCTTCCACCGCCTGAAGGTGATGACCGTGGTTAACATGGGGGGCGACAGCCCGAAGACGGCGCATTTTTTAATGCGGTATGCGCTGGGCGGATCGCGCCTTGTTCACGAGCTGGGGGTCGCCTCGCCGCTCTGGCCAAATACGGAACGCGCGGTCGCAAAAAAGGAGCGCGCCATCAATGCCGCCGCCGAAAAGTTCTACCACGCCTGCCTGGATACATCGCTGCCGGAACCTTCGCTGGGTGATCTTTTCGGCTTCTACCTCAGGCAGAGGATTTATGTCGAATGCCGGGAATATCTACCTGCGGACTATGCGTTCTATAACGGCAAGAGCTACTATTACGACACGAAGATACATCCGGTCAAAGCGGCCGTTGCGAAGGCATTCGTGGCCCCGCTGTTGACCCTGATGAAAGACATGGGTCCCGGCAACATCCCGTGGCCCGCCGCGAAGAAAGAACCCCTCTCTTAACCTCGGTGGAACGAATGGTGTAAAGGCAGGTTTCAAACCTGCCCCCGCCCGTCATCGGCCCAGCGGGCCGACCCTCCTATGTCATCCCGGCCCTGAGCCGGGATCCAGAAATATTTTCAAAGCTCTCTTTATTCATGCCCCAATAAACCACTGAGACACGGAGGCACTGAGAAGCCTGCCAATAAAAATGAAACAAGAAATTTGTTTCCCGACTCTGTGCCTCTGCGGCTCTGTGGTTACATGCTTCTTCCCCGGTGGGTACCCAATTCATTGGGTACATCGGCCCTAAGGCCGACCCCCTCTTGGCGCGTTGCGCCAATGTACACGTTTAAAACGTGTACCTACCGTGAATCTACCTCTTGATAAACTCTTCCCATAAAATGCGATAGAATAGCCTCCACATGGATACTCAAAATCCCATCCTCTCCGTGGTGATCGTCAACTGGAACGGCCGCGAGCCGTTGCGCCTCTGCCTGCAAAGCCTCCACCGCCACGAAAACACGGCCCACATGGAAATCATCGTCTCGGATAACGGATCCACCGACGGCTCGGTGGCGATGCTGAAAGAAAAATTCCCCGCCGTGCGCGTGATCGAGAACGGCGAGAACCTGGGATTCGGCGCCGGCAACAACCGCGCGATAGCCGTGGCGCGCGGCGAATACGTGTTGATGCTCAACCCCGACATGGAGTTCACCGAGCCGGGCCTTGAAAAACTTATCGCCTTCATGGCCGCGCGCCCCACCGCGGGCCTCATCGGCTGCTACATCGAAAACCCCGACGGCAGCTTCATGCGCCAATGCCGGCGCGGTTATCCCGATCCCATAACCGCCTTCTACAAGGTCAGCGGCCTCATCCGCCTCTTCCCGCGCCATCCCCACATAGCAAAATATTTTTACGGCGGCCAGCCCACGGATGCGGTGCTGCCGGTAGACGCCGTTTCGGGCAGCTTCATGCTGGCCCGGCGCGAGGCCCTCAAGAAATCGGGCAATTTTTGCGAAGAGTACTTTATGTATGTGGAAGATGTCGACCTCTGCCAAAAAATCCGCGCCGCCGGATACGAGGTGCTCTACGCGCCGCTCATGCGGATACGCCATCACGGCGGACGCTGCGTGGCCAAGATGCCCCGGCGCTCCGCTTTTTACCACTACCACATGACCCGCTCGCACCTTATCCTCTACCGCAAAGATGGCTCGCTTTCCCCCCTCGTGTACTGGACCATCGTGTTGCGCTACATCCTTGCCTCCCTGATAACCGGCAACCGGCACCTGAACGCACATCTGCGCGAGTTCTTCGCCATCCGTGGCGGCAAAGTCACTGAAGCGATGAGGCGGCTATGAACGGACCTCTCACCGCCGCGCAGCTTCAGATCATGTTCTGGATTTCGTACGCCACGCTCTTTACGGCGGGCATTTTGGGCGCGTCGATGCTGGGCCGGCGGCTCCCCCCGTTTTTGGAGCGCAACGGCTTCTTCGACCAAAAATCGCTCCCCGAAAAGCGGCTCACCGCCGGGGGGATCGCCATCATTCTCCCCTTCCTCGTCGTGCTGGGAACGGCGGTCATCTTCAATCCGCTCGCGTTCAACATTGACCGGACGCAGCTCGGCTTTCTTTTCGCGGCCCTTGCCATCATCGCCGCGCTGGGCCTCTACGACGACCGCAAAGGGGCCTCGCCCATCCTGAAAATTTCCGTGCAAGCGGTGGCGGCGCTGGTCTTCATGGCCGGAGGGCAATCGCTTGATTTCATCACCAGCCCGTTCCACAGCGCGGTCGCCGTCGGCGCGTGGGGTGCGGTGCCGCTGGTGGTCTGGATCCTCGCCGTGACCAACGCCATGAACCTCATCGACGGCATAGACGGCCTGGCCGCCGGCATCGCGCTGATATCCGCCGTCACCCTCTTCGCCATCTCCCACATCTTCGGCGAAAACACCCTCGCCTCCTTCGCCATCCTGCTGGCGGGCTGCCTGTTCGGTTTCATCCGGCTGAACCTCCCCCCGGCAAAACTTTTTTTGGGCGATACCGGATCGCTCTTCCTCGGATTCGCGCTGGCCGCCGCCTCGGTGATGGAGCGGCGCAAAGGCTCCGTCACCCTCACCCTTTTAGTGCCGATGGTGATACTGGCCATTCCGTTGCTCGACGCCGTGCTTGCGTTCTTCCGCCGCGCGCTGAAGGGACAAAACCCGATGCGGGGCGACAGCGGCCACATCCACCACCGGCTGCGGCGGCTCGGCCTTTCCGATACGCAGATCGATATGATGCTCTACCTCTTCAGCGCCTATCTTGCCATCACCGCCGCGGTGCTCGCCTTCTTCCCGAAAGAAACCGCGATGGTGGTTCTTATCCTGCTGGCGGTCGGCATATTCATCGCGCTGGAAATTCTCCGGGCCATCGAACGCGGCATCAAGTAGCCTCCGCTCCGCCAATGCGTTAAAATGTGAGGATGGGATTTTCAACTTTACGCGCGGCGTTGCTGGCTTTGGCGTTTTTATCGGCGGTGACGTTCTTGACGCCGTTGGCGCGGGCGGCGGATTTGAACGAAATGCATGAACTGGAAGAGGATGCTCCTCCAGAGCCTGATCCCTATACCATTATCGAGCAGGCAACACGGGAAATCACTTTAAACCCTATGGATGCAAAGGCTTACGCTGACCGTGCTGACGCCTACTTACAGTTGGGCCAGCTTGAACGCGCACTGGCAAACCTGAACCTTGCAACCGCTATTAATCCCAATGATTCCATATACTTGCAAAAGAGAGGCTCTACTCTCCGCGATCTGGGCGATCCATCGGGAGCCATCCGCGATTTCGACCGCGCCATCGCAATTGATCCTAAATATTCATATACTTATGTTGAGCGCGGCTTGGCACTCTATGACATGGGAAGATTCCGAGAAGCACTGGAAAACTATACTCAAGCCATTTCCATCGACCCTCATGACGACTTTGCGTACAACAATAGAGCTAACGTTTACAGCGTGTTAGGCGAGTGGTATCGTGCATTCGCCGATTACAATACCGCAATGGCCATCAACCCCGAAAACGTCAATATCCGCTACAACCGTAGCCGGGCCTTCATCACCAACGGCTACTTCACCGCCGCTCTGGATGACCTGAATTACGTTTTAAAATACAACAACATAGATGTTGATGCATTGGAACTGCGGGCTGAGGCGCTCATCGCAACGGGAGACGACCGCGCCGCCGTGGACGACCTCAACAACGCTCTAGCTCTCAATCCCCACAACCCCATCACTTGGGGAAAACGCGGCCTCGCGCGAATCCGCATAGGTGAAAACGACGGTGGCCTCGACGATCTGACCAACGCCATCGCCATTGACCCTTCCGCCGAGAACTACGCCAACCGCGGAAGTGCTTCATATCAAACGGGAAACTACCAGAAGGCACTTCAAGACCTCAACCGGGCGCTGGAGATAAAACCCGAATTTCACCAAGCCCGCCTCCGGCGCGCGAAAACAAACGAAAAGCTTGGCAACGCGGGTGCCGCGATGGAGGATTACCAAGCGGCGGCGCGGCATGGCAACGGGCAAGCGAAGCGGCTGTTAAAAACCCACAACACCGCTTGGTGATTTTCCACCTCCGCAAACGTCAAGCACTTGATTGACATTGCATTTGTCGTTGAGAATCAACATCCAAGCCTGTATTATTGCCGAAACAATACACACAGAAATCCAAGGAGCGAACATGGGACATATGCACCTCATCCTCAACCATTTTCCGGTTGTGGGACTTTTTTTCAGCATCGCGCTGACGGGATACGCCTATTATGTAAACGACATCAAAGTGAAACGCGCCGCCCTGTGGGCATATACCATTGTTGGAATCACAACCATATTCGCCTACTTAACCGGCGAGCCCGCCGAAGAAATGGTGGAACATAAACCGGGGGTGCTTAAACAAATGATCGAAACCCACGAAACTGCGGCTATGGTGGCCGGAATTTTCATCGCAGTCATCGCAATCCTTTCCGCTTTCGAGCTGTGGAATCAGAAAAAAGGGAAACCGCTTAATCCTAAACTCATGATGGGAATCTTTATCCTGTCGATCATCACTTCCCTGCCTATCGCACGCACAGCCTACCTGGGAGGACTGATCGGCCATGCGGAAATCCGGCCTTTCAGCCAGGGATCCCAACATGAAACGCCCGTTATCGAGGGGGGTGAAGAATCAGGCGAAGAGGAAGGCGAAAGTGGCGGCATGCCCGAACCGGCCAATCACTAGCCGTTATCTTTCGCGTAATACCCTAAGCCGGATCTTTTAAGAAGGACGCGGACGCGGGTTGAGGGGTGGTTCCGCCGGTTGGAGGCTGGCCTGATAACTAATTTCGGCTGCCTCTTGCTCCAGACGTTTTTCTTCTTCGATCCGCATCTTCTGGCCATTATAGATGCGATAAAAATTCTCGATAAATTCGGCCCGTTGGCGGTACCGTGATCTGATTTCAAAATCGATATGCATGGCCTCAATGGTGACGGCCAGTCCTTTGACCGCCAGCAAAGCGAAAAGGAGAATGAACATCGCCTTAAAAAGCCATTCAACATCGTAAATCGTAAATATGCTCATAGATATCTTTAGGTATCGGCACCCGGAGCCAAAGGCTTTAGGCGAAAAAAAACCGGTCACCCGCTGGGGTGACCGGCGTTAACTGGCGGATTAATCAGCTTTTCAGCTTATTGTATTTCTCCATCAACTGTTCTTTTGATTCCTCGTTATTGGAATCCTTTACGATGCAGTCAACCGGGCACACCTCGACGCATTGCGGTTCATCGTAATGACCGACGCATTCGGTGCACTTCGCCGGGTCGATGACATAGATATCATCGCCTTCCGCAATAGCGCTGTTCGGACACTCCGGCTCGCAAACACCGCAGTTAACGCATTCATCGTTAATAATTAAAGCCACAACAATATCCTCCTCTCAATTAAGCCATGCTGCCTTCCGCAGCCTTCCGTTCCTTATACTGCCTCGCCTGAAACACAAACGCCTCAAGCCGACTTCGACCATTATTCTCATCCATCCCGTCGATGTCAATATTTAACCACGGGATGTTATCACAATCTTCACGTACGCGCTTAGAAACGGCGCTTACTACCGTACCCGGCATGCAACCGAAAGGCAAGAGATTAATTATGCCCGCGCACCCCTTGCCCGCGTAATCCAAGGCCTTCCCCACGCTCAGCGTCGCTTCACCCTCGAATGACTCGTCAATATACGGTGCGGAACGTGCCAGCACTTCCGGCGTAGACGGCTCGCGCCAGTTTAGCAAATCGTCTTTAAACGGCGCCATCATTTTTTTTCGTCCCGATGCTTTATGCCGTTGAGCATCATGCCCGAAAGCAACCCCAAGATTTTGCCGTCACGCCGGCTTTTAGCGATAAAGCGGTCAGTGCAG
>JAHFEJ010000098.1 GCA_023248535.1 Nitrospinales bacterium
TCGCGATGGATCCGGCAAGGATTTACATCCATACGAATGACCGTTTTCCAAATTCCAGGATACCTGCTTCCCAGAAAGAGGAAATATGCTCCGAGTTGTTGCAAAGCTTGAAAACCCTTCAGGTGGAAGGACGGTCACCGATCGCGCGGATATGGGACGGAAAGGATATATTCCACGGGCCACTATCGGAAAGAGGCCCCGACATAGTCCTGATAGGCGAGCGGGGCTTCGATCTGAAATCCATGCTGGCCCCTTCCGCGGCATCGGGAAAAAGGCATTTCACCGGCATGCATACGCAGGATGACGCTTTTTTCATCCATGCCCAACCGGAAATGGAAGTGGCGCTGCCGCCTTTTCACATAGAAAATATCGCCCGTATTGCGCTTGGCCGCTTGGGAAGCTGTCCGCTTTTTTGATTCCCTGCACGCCGTGAATAAAAAAAGGCCCTTCCTCGCGGAAGGGCCTTTTGGTATTTATGGTGGCGGTGCAGGCGGGTGATCGGCCGCCCAAGCCGTCGCATCACGCTCCGGCTTGCGCGGCCCGGCTCGCCCGCTACTCCGGCATCCATGCCGGAGTGCGCTCCTTCATCAGTCGCGCCGCTCACTCGCTTCGATTCCCTGCACACCGTGAATAAAAAAAAGGCCCTTCCTCGCGGAAGGGCCTTTTGGTATTTATGGTGGCGGTGCAGGGAATCGAACCCCGGACACTGCGAATATGAGTCGCATGCTCTAACCAGCTGAGCTACACCGCCGGATCAATCTTTCTTCGGCTTCTCCCGCTTTTCCGGCTCGGACGGCTTTGGAGCGTCCAGCGTGAGATCGCGCGTAAAGTCATTACAGTACAAGCCCGAAGACTCGTACGAAAATTTTTTCTTGCACTCGCCGCGCCAGGCGCAAACCGCGCATTCAGTTACTTTTTTCACGTTAATTAAAGAAGCACATTATGCGTGGTGGGCGGGACCGTGTCAAGACGGTAAATGGATAAATGAAACGTGCCGCCGGGCAGAGGGAAATGCCGGATAGCAGCCCGGCTCACTCGGCGACGACGAAACCGAGTTCCCGCAGGATCACCGGCATCGGCTGCCGCGTGTGGATGTGCAGAAACCGGGCAATATCCATTTCAAAACGGTTGATGACGCCGCTCCGCAACAGCTTGCGCAGACTGGCGCCGTCAAACAGATGGAAGAAATGGAGCACGGAGAGTTTCATCGACCGGCCTTCTTGCGCCATTTTATCGAGCAACGTGCGGGCAAGCCCCTGATTGATATTCCGCAACGAACGCACGGCGGCGCAGGCGATCTTCACATCGGTGTGCCGGACATATTTTTCCAGAATAAGTATCGATTCCTGATCCCCCACCAACCCCAGACAGTGAAGAATCTCTTCGGCCACGCCGCCCGTGGCGGAGGGGAGCCGGTCACGAAGCAAAGAAAAAGCGCCCGCGCCAAAACAGTGGGTGAGCGCCCTGGCTGCTTCCCTCACCACAAACTCGTTTTGGGATTCTTCAAAACGGAGCTTCAGTTCGTCGAAGGGGAGTTTCAACAGCAAAGGATCGAGAACGGCGAACTCGTCCTTCCGCATAGTGCGGCGCGGTTTCCGCTCGGCGGTGCGGGCATATCCGGCAGCCTCTTTCTTTGCACCAAAGATGTTACCAAGCTTTTCGTATATTAGGGTGGAAGTCTTCTTTTTCTGAGGTACCGGCTTGATGCCTAATGACTTATAGTGATTTAGAATGTGGTTGTATGCTTTTACAACCTCTTTGAACTTTTCAGGATTTCCCACGCCGCCATTTGCATCGGGATGATAAAGGTGAACAGCGCGGCGATAGGCCTTTTTAATCTCGCTGAGGTCGGCCCCCTCATTTACGTTTAATAGAGCGTAATTTTTTTTCATTTAACCTGATTTACCCCCAAGTTTTGCTAAATTACATCAAATTAGGTGTAAATTGTCAACCATAAAAAATAACTATTTCACCACATCTGTTACAGCCAACTCCTTGACCTCATATATCGGTATTTCAGGGGCCGCAACTTTAACGCATATTGCGGACGCACTCCTCAAACACATCCGCAACACTCTTCTCTAAGGTTCTATTTTACCCCGATAGAAAAAAAACGGCTTTTTTTTAACATTGCCGGCAGACTTGCTTGTTTTCCCCACTTCAACCTATAATGTGCGCATGGGCACATCAATCGGAAGGAAAAGTGCGATTTCGCTAGAGCAGAAACAGGCCTCCATCGATAAGCTGGCTACAGCCAAAAGAATCAGGGATATAAGGGGAGCCAGGACACTTTCCGAATTCGGCAAAAAGCTGGGGGTCGCGCATACCACCGTGAAGCGGTATGAGGCGGGGATGCTCCCCTCCCCAGAAATCCTGATGACAATAGCCAGGCTGGGGGGAAAAAATATGGAGTGGCTCCTCACCGGCAATGAACAGCGGGAAACCTTCCCCCCTCTTCCACCGGGCAGGCTCTCTGAAGAGGAGTACCTTTCAATACCGCTCATAGAGGGAAAGATCGCGGCTGGCGAGCCGATCATTCCGGAGGAGAAGGTCATCGAGTGGGTTGTGCTGCACATCCGCCCGGTCAAGAAGGCGGCCGGATCGAAAAATGACCTTGTTGCCTGCCGCGTACAGGGAGATTCCATGTACCCCCACATTGCCAGCGGCGATATTGTGGTGATAGACCGCGGCATAGAAAAAGCCAACCCGCACGAAAAGAAGGTCTATGCCGTCTGGGCCGATGGCGGCATTACGGCGAAGATGGTTCAACAGGAAGGGCATACGCTGTTTCTCCTGCCGCTCAATCCCGCCGAAAAAGTGCGAACCATTGATCTCAGGGAAAACCCCTCCCCCATCGTGGGTCTGGTGATCGGTGCATGGAAGGATTTTGGGCGGCTATGAACTGGTTTAAAAAACTCCTTAAGATCGCGGCGGCTCTCGCCGTGATCATCATCCTTCTTGCGGCCCTGTTCCACGCCCCCCTGCTGAATGCGATTGCCGATTCGCTGGTGCGCGCCGACCCCATGCGGAAGGCCGATGCCATTGTGGTGCTGGTTGGCGACCGAAGCGGCGACCGGGTGGCGGAGGGAATCCGCCTGTACAAAGAAGGCTGGGGCGGGGTAATTGTTTTCTGGGGCGGCCAGCTCTACTGGAAATACAATTATGCCGATCTGATTTTGGGACAATTGAAGGAATCCGGCATCGGTACGGAACATGCGGCCTACTCCACGCGGGATATTGCGCCATACAGTTCGGAAGGGGAAGCGCTTGAGAATCTCCGCACGCTGAAAAGCCGCAAAGCAAAGTCGTTCATTCTCATCACATCGCACTATCACACCGCGCGTGCGGGAAGAATCTATGACCGGCTGGCGGCGCAGAACGGCATGACGGTCATCGTCCACCCCGCCGAAGACAGCCTGGTGCATATACACGATTGGTGGCAAGATCACGACAGCGCGAAAGTAATATATTTGGAGCTGCAAAAAGCGCTCTGGTACCGCCTTATCGACCTGTTCGGAAGCAAATAACCACTGTTCCGCCACGCGGAACCGCCCGCGGCAAATATCTTGATGTCAATTTCCGTGGCGCCAGCCCCGCCGGGGATGGTAAATTTATCACGTAATGCTAAAAATACCGGGAACGTGGTGGAATAAAACCATCAAAAAACGCCGCTGGAGCGGGTGGGAACGGCGGATGGGGTTCTCGCTGCTGTTGGTGTTGACCGCTATGGGAGCCGGTGTGGCCGGCTACATGACGATCGAGGGATGGAATTTCCGCGATGCGCTCTTTATGACGGTGATCACGCTGGCCACCATTGGCTACGGCGAAACACATCCCCTGTCGAACGACGGGCGCGATTTCACCATCATCCTGATCTTCCTCGGCGTTGGCACGATGGCATATGTGGTGAACAACGCCGTCCGCGTAATTTTTGAAGGGGAATGGCAAAAAACTTTCGGGAGGAGAAAATTGGAAAACAGGCTGGAAAAAATGAGCGGCCATATCATCATCTGCGGCTACGGCCGGATGGGGCGCGTGGTCTCCGACGAACTGTTGGCGAAAAAACTGCCGCATGTGATCATAGAGCAGTCGCCATTGGAAACGGACGCCGATGAGGGGGTTCCCGTCATCATGGGGGACGCCACGCAGGACGAGATACTCAAGCTTGCCGGCATCGAGCGCGCCGCGGGGATCATTTCGGTACTGAGCACCGACGCGCACAACCTCTACCTCGTGCTTTCCGCGCGGGGGATGAACCCGAACATCCGGATCGTGGCCCGCGCCGGAGAAGAAGGGGCCGAGCAGAAGCTGCTGCGCGCCGGGGCCGACCGCGTGGTTTCCCCCTATAAATACGGCGGCGTCTGGATGGCGAACATGATCGTCAAACCCGCCGTGGTGAACTTCCTCGAATTCGCCACCCGTATCGGCAACCAGGAATTCCAGATAGAAGAAGTGCTGGTGGGAGAGGGTTCGTCGCTTGATGGAAAAAGCATTCTGGATAGCGCCGTCAACACAAAGCTGGGAGTGATCGTCGCCGCCATCAAAAAACAAGGGGCCACGGAAATGAAATTCAATCCCTCGATGAACACCGTGGTGAAACCCGGCGACATCCTGGTGGTGATCGGCGACGGCAAAAAGCTCGCCCAGTTGGAGACGCTGGCCAAAAAACGGTAAGGGGAACCGCCGGTCAGTTCCCCTTGCTGGAGCGGACGATCTTTTTGATGATGCCGGTGGTGGACGAGCCTTCGATGTACTTGATGGTCTTCACCGCGCCCCCCCAGCTTTGCACTTCCTTATGCCCCACTATCCCTTCGATGGTGTAGTCGCCCCCTTTCACCAGGATGTCCGGCTTCACCGCCTTGATGAGCTTGAGCGGGGTTTCCTCGCCGAACACGATCACCTGATCCACGCAGTCGAGCGCGGCCATGATGTGGGCGCGGTCGTGCTCGTTCACCACGGGGCGCGAGGGGCCTTTCAGCCGCCGCACCGACGCGTCGGAATTGAGGCCGAGGAACAGCCGGTCGCCCAGCGCGCGCGCTTTTTGCAAATACTGGATGTGGCCGTAGTGAAGAAGATCAAAACAGCCGTTGGTGAAAACGACCTTGTGCTTTTTCTTGCGGAGGTTCTCGGCGAGCGCGGCGGCGGTTTTGGCGTCGACGATCTTGCTTTCGCCCAAGCCCGCTTCGGCCCCCAACATGTAGCGGATCTCATCCAGCCCCACCCCTTCGGCTCCCAGATGGGCCACTTGCAGCCCGCCCGCGTAATTAGCCAGCCGCGCGGCCTCTTCGGGTAAAAACCCCCCCAGCCATGCGGCGGTGAAAACCGCAACCACGGTATCCCCCGCGCCGGTTACATCGAACACTTCCTTTGCCACCGTTGGGAAAAATTTCCCTTCCGTTTTCCCCTCGAACAGCGCCATGCCGTCGGCGCTCAAGGTGGCAAGCACCGACCCGATGCGGTGCTCCTTGATGAGCGCGCGGGCCGCTTTTTCAATGCCCCCCTTATCGGGGCAGTGCGTCCGCGCCGCCTTCTCCAGCTCGTGCCGGTTCGGGGTAATGAAGCTGGCTCCCCGGTATTTGGCGAAACTATCCCCTTTCGGGTCCACCACTACCGGTTTGCCGTTCTTGTGCGCCCAGCCGATGATGCCGGCCAGGAGGGCGTTCGTCAGCAGTCCCTTGTTGTAATCGGAGATCACGATGCCATCGGCTTTTGCGGCGGTCTTTTTGAAGTGGGCGAAAACCCCGGCTTCCATTTCCTTTGATATCGGATTGCGCTTCTCGCGGTCGATACGCAACAACTGTTGGTGCTGCGCCATCACGCGGCTCTTTTTGATGGTCGGCCTGTCGGCCGTGGCGACGAGGCCGCGCGTGCTGATCCCCTTTTCTTTCAACAGCCGTTTGAGGCGTTGCGCGTCGGGATCGGCGCCGGTGATGCCGACCAGTTCCACCGAGCAGCCCATCTTGCGGAAGTTGGCGGCCACGTTGGCGGCCCCCCCCAGTTTCAGGTCGTCGTGCGTGCAATCCAGCACGCCGACGGGGGCTTCGGGGGAGATGCGTGAAAAATCCCCGCTGAGGTATTCATCCAGTATCACATCCCCCACCACCGCAACGGCGACAGGCTTGAGTTCTTTCAACCGCCGGTAAAGTTCCGCTTCCAGCACCCGTGTCTCCTTAAAATGTAATAACGCCACCGCATTATATACGGGGCCAGTTCAAAGCAACAGCTTGTCGCAAAAACTGAAATACCCTTTTTTGCCGATGATGATGTGATCCAGCACCCGGATGCCGATGACCTCGCCGGTCGCGGCCAGTTTTTCGGTGATCGCCTTGTCGCTGCCGCTCGGCTCGGTATCACCGCTGGGATGGTTATGGACAAGAATGATGGCGGCGGCCGATTCGCGGATGGCCGGCTTGAACACCTCGCGCGGGTGGACGATGCTTTTGTCCAGCGACCCTTCCGAGATGGTCACATCGCGCATCATGGTGTTCTGGCTGTCGAGCAGCACGATCTTGAACACTTCTTTTTTAAGATTGCGGAGGAGCGGACCGAAATATTTACCCACCTCGGCGCTGGTGGAAAACGCTTTGCCGTACGGCGCGTGGCGCTCCGCCACCATCCGCTTACCCAATTCAAGCGCCCCCTTCAGGGCGACCGCCTGCCACTCCTCCAGCCCCTCGTTGGCGAGTTCCGCCACGGCGGCGCTTTCGATGGATTCCAGCGAGCCGAATTTCTTGATGAGATCGCGGGCGATATCGAAGGCCGTCTTGCCGGGAACGGCGTCATCCTGCCCGATGATGAGCGAGATAAGCTGCGCGTCGGAAAGCCCGTCGGCCCCGTGCCGCAGCAGCCGCGTGACGGGCCGCTCGGTGACGGGCCACTCCTTGGCCGGTTGGCGTGCATAGCTTCGCGTTTTTGCCATATGCGGCAAATTCTAGCACGCCTGCCCGGCGGCGGCATACTTTGCCGGGTTTTTTAGAAATTCCTCCTGGCAGGCCGTTGAACAAAAGTAATATTCACTCCCCCCGTAGGCCGCGCGGCGGCTATCATCTCCCGCCATGCCGCACACCGGGTCGATACGCCCCTTTGTCCCTTCGGTGAGCAACCGGCAGAACAGGTCCACCGTTTTGGGGTCGAACTGTCCGCCCCGGTTCTCCCGCAAGATCGCCATTCCCTCCCCGGAAGGCATGGCGGCACGGTAGGATCGCGTGGAGGTCATGGCATCGTAGGCATCGATCACCGCCACGATGCGCGCGCCGACCGGTATTCCTTCCCCGCGCAGTCCTTCAGGGTAACCCGTTCCATCATACGCTTCATGATGATGGCGTATGATCGCGGCCGCTCCGGCAAAGCGCGTGAAGTTGGCCAACACATCGGCCCCCATCCCGGAGTGTTTCTGTATAGTGGTGAACTCCCTTTCATCCAGCTTTGCCGGTTTATTAAGAATGGCGTCCGGCACCCCTATTTTGCCAATGTCATGCAACATGGCGGCGATAACCACATCATTGATCTCGCGCCGAGACAACCCCATCCCCCGCCCGATACCGGCGGCCCAGCCTTTCACCCGCGCGCAATGCCCTTCCGTATAGCCGTCCTTCATTTCTATTAATGAAGAAAAGGCGATGACCAGCCGCATAGCCTCTTCCTCGCGGGCGCGCAGTTGAACGAAAAGCCACCAAACAACAATGGCAAGTGCGGCCGCCAGGGCAATAAGTAAAAGGTCCAGCACTGTCATCACCTGGCCGTGTGAAATCATCAGTACCTCCTATTGCACGGACGCATGCCGAAAACGCCTCACTCGCCGCGGTAGCGGCCCCGTTTAACCAGTACGTACACGACCGGCACCACAAAAAAGCTTGCCAGCACGGTGGTGAGCATGCCCCCCACCATCGGGGTGGCGATGCGTTTCATCACTTCGCTGCCGGTGCCTTCGCCAAACATGATCGGCAACAGGCCGCCGATAATGGCGGCCTTGGTCATGATAATGGGGCGCAGCCGCTCGCAGGTGCCGGAAATGACCGCCTCCACGAGATCGCTCACCGTTTCCATCTTCCCTTCCTTGCGCCGCGCCTCTATCGCGTGCTCGATGTACATGATCTTCAGCACATATATTTCCACCGCCACGCCGGCAAGCGCGATCATCCCCACCCCCACGGCGACGCTCAGGTTGTAATGCAGATACCAGAGCAGCCACACGGAGCCGATGAGCGCCAGCGGAATGGAAAGCATCACGATGACGATCTCGGTCACGCGCCGGAACTGGAGATAGAGCAGCAGGAAGATGATCAGCAGCGTCAGCGGCACCACCAGCTTCAGCCGCTCCTTGGCCCGCTCCATGTATTCGTACTGGCCGCTCCAGCCGATGCTGACGCCGGGCGGCAC
>JAHFEJ010000099.1 GCA_023248535.1 Nitrospinales bacterium
ACACCCCGCCGTGCAACGTCCCGTTTACGCCTTGTTGGCGGCTCTCTGGGCGCCCGGCCTGAAAGCAGGCAAAGCCGCGGAACCCGCCGCGTGGGAAAAGATCACCGCGTTTTATCATGCCGAGTTCGCCAAATTTGTCGGCGAAAACGCCCCGCTCCGCGCGGAACTGCTGCGCAACACGATGCTGCTGCCGTTGGCCGAAAAATCGGATCCGAAACAGGCGGCGATGATGCTGCGCAAAATTTCGTTGCTGACGTATCACCTAATGTTCCAGGAACGCTACATCACGGGACTCATACTGGAATACCTTGTCCGCTACGCGCTGTTCGCCGCCAAAACCCCCTGCCTGCCGCCCGGCGCGGCTGAACAAACCGCCGCCGCGCTCGACACGCTTATCGGCGATGTGGCCGCCGCGGGCAATGGTGAAACCAACGCCGCCGATATCGCGCTGCAAAATCTTAAATCCGCCTCCGCGCACGGCGAGAAACAGGATTTGAAAATCCGCCAGGCCGCCGCGGCCGCCGCCGCCAACTACCTGTCGCTGTTGGGGGCGCATCTCACGCTGGCCCGTTCGGCGCTGCCGGAAGCGGCGGATCACGCGCCGCGTTTCATACGAACCGTTTTTGAATCCGCCGCCGGATTCCGCCAGTTGACCGGCCCCTCCGCCGCCCTTTTCGACGCGGCGGGAAACCTGTACGTGGTGGCGCGTTCAACCGTCTCGGTATACGGAAAAGATTTACGGCCCTTCCGCACCCTGGGCGCATACGGCCGGGGTCCGGGAAAACTCGAGACTCCGATGGACATTGCCTTTGCGCCCGATGGCCGCCTGTTGGTCACCCAAATATATTCCCCCGCGATCACGCGCTTCTCCCCGGATGGCTCGTTTGACCGCGAGATCGCTTTGGAAAATATTGGCGGGCGGCGCGTCTACCGCATTCAGGTTGATGGCAAAGGAAACATCTTCGCCAGCTTCTTCGACGGTAATGGGATTAATGTCTACACGCCCGAAGGGGTGTCTCTACGAAACATCCCCCTGAAGGGTTCTCCCTTCGAGCGGCTGGGCGGGGTACTCGGCTTCGCCTTGGTGAATGGCGCGCTCTACGCGGGGAGAAACGGCATGTTGGCGGCGGTGGATGCCGTCAGCGGCGCACTGGTGCAATTCAAGGAAACCGGCCTTCCATTCGGCGAGGTCAACTGTATTTGTCCGGACAACGCGGGAAACCTCTACTTTATCGACTATGCGCGGAACATGATCGCCGTTACCAACAGTACATTCTCGGCGGCGCGGCGGTTGCCCACCATGAAAACGGTGGCTGTGGGAGCAATGGCGGCTGGCAACGGCCTACTCGCCGTGTGCGACTTCGCTGGAAACCGCCTGCGGTTGTTCACCGCCGGACGGTAACGCGGGCTATGCGCCGCTGGCTTTCAGGTGCGGGCCGTAGGCGCGGTCAACCGTCTGTATGTGGTTCTTCAGCCAATTCACCAGCAATGCGACCAGTTCCATCGTCATCACCGGCTCGTTATTAAGATAGCGGTCACGGATGTCGCTCACCTGCGCGATGAACGCGACATGTTTAGTCTTATGTTTTTCGTAATCGGGATAACCGGCCAGGCGCATGGCGTTTTCCTCATCGGCAAAATGGGTCTTGGTATAATCCATCAAAGCAACCAGGGCCGTTCCCAGCGCCTCCCGGTTCTTTTTCTCCCGGATGCCATCGTGCAAATCGTTGATCAGCTTGAAAAGCCCTTTGTGCTGGTTATCGAACACTTCGATCCCGTTGCTGTAACTATCATCCCATTTCACGTACATATCCGCCCCTCAATTGAATTGCCACCCCACCCGCGCATTATAACAACAAAATTGCGGCGGCGGTAAACCGTTCCTCCGCCATTACTTTTCCGCGATGATGGTGGCTAAGCCGCGCTCTTCCCGAAGGCTGGCAGTGCGGTAGCCGGCGCTTTCGATAACCAGCATCACCCACGCGGGCGATATCCGCAACTTCTTATAGAAACTTTTTTTCAGCTCCCACCCCGCCGCCCCGCGCGTATAAAGAAGATCGTGCACTATCGCGTAGTCCCCCTCGTATTCAAGGAAGCAGCTAAAGACCATGTTCTCGTCGCTACGGACGGGAATGAAGCGGTCGCCGTGCGGCACCTCCTGCGTGAGGTTGCGGAAGGTGAGCGCCAGCTTCCCCCCCGTCTCCAGCCGCCCGTATACGTCGCGCAACAGCCGCTCAACTTCGCCGAAGCCGGCAAGGTGCGTCAGGGTATCCCCCATACAGACCGCCAGCTCCAGGCGTTCGGGAACATGCGCGGCGAAATCCAGCAGGTCTGCCCGCACGGTGGCGATGTTCAACCCCCCACGCATCGTTTCCAGCTCGGCCAACAACGTGGCGGAAAGATCGATGGCGGTCACGGCGAAACCGGCCTCGGCCAGCGGGATGCTTTGGAAACCGGAACCGCACCCCAGATCAACCGCATTGGCGCAACCGCGCGGCATAATACCGTTGGCGGCAAAGAGCGTGCGGTTTTCGGCGATGCGCGCATCGGCCCCGCCATACAGCCAAGAGTACACCCCGGCGAGGAGGTCTTGATAATGTCCGGTTACATCCGCCATTGGTCTGATTGCCGGGGCGTCAATTCCGGTTGGGATCGGGCTTTTTGGCCGCGCGTCCTTTTTGCGCCTGCTCCCCCAGATAGTAGGCGGAAAGCGCCTTGCGCAGAAAAAGGCGCGCGCGGTGCAGGCGCGATTTCACCGCCGGCACGCTGATGCCAAGAGTGCGGGCCACCTCTTCGGCGGAGAATTCCTCCACGTCGCGCAGCACGAACACAATGCGGTACTTCTCGGGAAGCTCCATCAATGAATTCTGGATGTGATCGGCAAGCTCGCGGTTGAGCAGTTCCTCCGCCGGGGTGGTCGGCCACGAACTCTCCACCAACCCTTTTGTCTCCCCTTCGCCGGGAACGAGATCATCCAGCGAAACATGCCGCGCCGGTTCGTTCTTGCGGCGGCGCTTGCTCTTCATGCAGGAGGTGCTGGCGATCCGGTAGAGCCACGTCTTGAACGAGGCCTCGCCGCGGAAACCTTTAAGGTAACGGTAGGCGGTCATGAATGTTTCCTGTACGATATCCTGCGCGCGGTCGGCGCAGCCGCACATACGCATGAGAAAACCGTACATCTTGCCTTCGTAGCGGATCACCAGCTCGTCGAAGGCCTTTGCGTCGCCCGCTTTGAAGCGGTCGACGGCCTTGAAATCCTTCTCTTTCGCCACATCGGCGTTAATCGTTTTATATATCGATTCCACAACTTTAAATTATACTATCAATGACGGGCCGGGGAGCTTTTTTAAAACCGCGTTAAAAGGAAAAAGCGCTGAACGGGTTTTTTCTTTTCCCACTCCCCTTGATTCCTGCGCCCGGCTGGACTAACATCACCTTCCAATGATCAAGTTCAGGCTCAAAGAAATGATGGCGAAGCTTGAAGTGGAGTACGGCCGCAAGCTCACCTTCGACCTCCTCTCGCGCTACACCGGCATCTCGCGCCAAACGCTGGCCCGCATCGCCTCGCCCAAAGGATGCAACACCTCCACCGAAAACATGGAGCGGCTCTGCCGCTTTTTCCGATGTACGCCGGAACAGCTGCTGATATTCGATCCGCAGTTGCAGACCGGCCCCAAAAAGGATGGGCAACCCCCCGCGCCCCCGCCGGAGCCGTTGGCATAGCCCGTGCGCTTTAGCCGCGAATACATCGTTCGCTTCGGCCACGCCGGCATGGTGGCCGAAAGCCCCGCGGCATACGCCATCGCCCAGGGAAAATTCACCGAAAACCTGATACAGCTCATTTGGCGAAATGGACTCTATGACGGCAGCGCCCTGTATACGGTGGCGGGGCTGCCGGTAACGGTTCATACCGCCGGACGCTTCAACACCGGGGCGGGACCCGATTTCAAAAACGCCGACATCACGATCGGCGGCCTGCGCCTCCGCGGCGACGTTGAGATGCACAAGCACGCCAGTGAGTGGTTCGAGCACAAACACCACCTCTCGCCGCTTTACAACCACACGGCGCTGCATGTCTTTATGGAGAGGGGCGACGCCACCCCTGCCGCCACAACCCGCCGGGGGCGGACGCTCCATGAACTGGATCTCGGCCTGCACCTGCGCCACCCGCTGGAAGAACTGCACAGGGAACTGGAGGTGGTGCATGCCCCCCTCACGGGCCGCCCGTTCAATCCCCGCTGCACCCCCCTTCTGCAAAAGCTGGGGCCGGGAACAACCCTGGAGCTGTTCAACATTATCGGCGATGGCCGCGCCCTGATCAAAAGCAACCGGGTCATCGCCCGCCTCACCCGCGCCGATCCGGAACAGGTTTTTTACGAGTTGTTGTTTGAAACGATGGGCTATTCCGTTTTCAACCGCCAGTTCGGCGCCGTGGCGCGCGCAATGCCCCGCGCCCGGCTGCTCGAGATCACCGCCCGCAACCCCGCCATCCCCCCCGCCGTTGCGGCGTGCGCCGCGCTCTTCCGCGTGGCGGGATTTCCGCTTCTCCACGACGGGGCCGATGCCAAAGCCGCCGCCCAGGCCGCCTTGATGACGGCGACCGCGCTGCCACCCGTCACGCCGATATTCGGTCCCAACGATTGGCCGCTGGCGGGCTGCCGCCCGGCCAATTTTCCGCAACGGCGCATCGCTGCCCTGGCGGCGCTGGTGGCGGAGGGATTCAGCGCCGCTGGACTGCAACGACGCTTTGCCGAATTGCCGCTTGACGCCACAACCGCCCAAGCGCGTAAATTCGCGCGCGGAATACTGGGATCATTCACGGGCGTCGCCGACCCTTATTGGGATTCCCGCTATGCCTTCGCAAAACAGGCCAAAAGCCCAAAAAAAATAATCGGCGCCGACAAAGCGGTTTCCATAGCCGCCGATTGCCTCATCCCCTTTCTGCTGGCGGTATCCCGTGCCGGAAACGACCTCGACATGGAACAGCGGCTGGTCCTTTTTTACCACGCGTTGCCGATACCCTCTTCCAGCGCGGTGCTCGATTTTATGCGCAAAACGGTGCTGGGACGCGATGCCGCGTTCACCCCCCGCTCGGTCTGCCACCAGCAGGCGCTGTTGCAGGTATATAAGGATTTCTGCCATGCCGCCCCCGCCGCCTGCGTCGGCTGCCCGTTCGTCGAATACCTCAAAACCCTTGGCGCCGCCCAAGCTTCCCGTTAAACCTTGCCCCCCCACACCTTTTCCCGTTCATATGTTAAAATTTAGGTGATGAGAATACTGGGGGTGGATACCTCCTCCCGCGGGGGGAGCGTAGCGGTAGTTGACGGCAAAACCGTGGTGGGGGAATTATCATCTGATAGCGCCGCTTCATTTTCACGCCAATTGCTTGGCATGATCGAAACCCTTTTGGCCCGTCATGGGCTTTCCGTTAAAAATCTGGATGCCATAGCCGTGGCCGCCGGACCCGGCTCGTTCACCGGCATCCGGATAGGCTTGGCAACGGCGGGCGGCATCTCGCTTGCCACCGGCGTGCCGGTGGCCGGAATCAGCTCGCTGGAAGCTGTTGCCAGCGCCTCGCGGCTGCGCGGCCGCGTCGCCGCCGCGCTTGATGCCGGCGGGGGCAACGTGTACCACGCACTGTTCGACGTCGGCGGCGATGGCGTCACACGCATCACTCCCGATACATTTTCCCATCGGGCGGCAATCGCCGGGGAAACCGGCCCATGCGCCGGCGACGGCTGGCCGGATGCGGCACAATTAAATAATTCCGTGGCGGCCGGGGCGGCGTTGCGCGCCGGTCAGATGCTGGCGGCGGGCGCTTCAATGGAAACATTGCGCGCCGCGCCCAACTATGTCCAGCAAAGCGCCGCGGAAAAAAACCTCAACCTTTTGCAGGAGGGATGAATCATGCTGAGTTCTTTTGAACACGACCCCCGCTTCGAGCACCTGTACAAGCATAACGATGTATTCCGGCAACTGACGGACGAGCATAAACAACTCAAGCGCGAGGTGGAGAAGCTGAAGAAGGCCGTCTTCCTCGGCCCCGAGATGGAGAACAGAATGCACATTTTGAAAAAACAGAAGCTCGACATTAAAGACCGGCTGGAAGCGATGTTGGACGAAGTGCCGCGGTGAAAAACCGGAAAGAAGCTGAAGTGGGCGGTGGGGGGCACCACCACGGGAACAAGGGAAACTGCAAGAAAACCCTTACCCAAATGTCGGAATATGTGGATGACGATCTCAAGGGGCCGGGCAAGAAAAGCCTTGAGAACCACCTCGCCAGTTGCAAGGCATGTATGGCGGTGCTCAACACCCTGAAGAAGACCATCGAAATCTTCAGGGTGAGCGCCCCCCGCATGACCAAATCGATGGCCAAGGAAATACGGCGGGGCATCAAATACGAAATCGCCGCCATCGAAAAAAAGGGAGATGACCATGGAACATGACGCCTGTGAACGGCCGGCGTTCCCCCCGGACGCCGCGCTCGTCAAAAAGATCATCACGCAAAGCAAAACCGTCGCGGTGGTCGGGATTTCCAAAAAAGAGGAGCGCGACAGCTACCGCGTGGCCGCCTACCTCAAAGACCACGGCTACACCATCATCCCCGTGAACCCGCAGGCGGACGAAATCCTGGGGGAAAAGTGCTACGCCGCGCTGGCCGACATCCCCTTCGCCGTCGACGTGGTGGATGTGTTCCGCAACCCCTCCGTTCTGCCGGCGCTGGCGGATGAAATCGTCGCGCTGAAGCGCCGCCCCAAAGCCGTCTGGTTCCAGCTGGGCGTGGTGAATAACGACGCGGCGCAAAAGATAAAAGACACCGGCATCGACGTGGTGCAGAACCTCTGCATTAAAATAGAGCACGCCCGTTTGGCGTGAGGCCGGGCAGCCATATCTTCCTCCCTGGCGTTATAAACAGGTAATGGACACTAAACCACAGAGGCACGGAGCCACAGAGAACCTCTCTTGTGTCATTCCGAGCGCAAGCGAAGAATCTATTTCCGGGAACGGATCCTTCGCCTCCGGCCCAGGATGGCCCCTATTTTGATGGACACCCGATTCATCACTCTGTGCCTCTGCGTCTCTGTGGTTAAATCCATCCACGGGAATACCGGATGTGCCATGAAATTAACCCCCCAACTCAATCGGTTTTAGTATAGGATTTACGCGTGAAAACAAAAGAGATACTGGCGCTGTACAAAAAACATGTGGCTCCCAACTACGGCCGGGTGCCGCTGGCGATACTCTCCGGCAAAGGCAGCGAGGTAACCGACCCTGAAGGAAAAAAATACCTCGACATGGCGGCGGGCATCGCCGTCAACGCCATCGGCCACGCCCCGCAGGCGGTCGTGAAAGCGCTCAAGCAGGCCGCGAAGCTGATGCACACCAGCAACCTCTTCTACACGCTGCCGCAGGGGCTGCTGGCGCGCGAACTGACAAAGCTGGCGTTCCCCTCGCAGGCGCTCTTCGTCAACAGCGGCGCGGAAGCGGTGGAATCGGCCCTCAAGCTGGCGCGAAAATACCACCACGACAAGCAGACCGGGCGGTTTGAATTCATTTCGATGCTCGGCTCGTTCCACGGGCGGACCTACGGCGCGCTCTCCGCCACCGGCCAGACCAAATACCAAAACGGCTTTGCGCCGCTGGTGCCGGGATTTTCCCATGTTCCCTATAACGATTTTGCAGCCCTGAAAAAAGCGGTCACGCCGAAAACCGCCGCCATCATCATGGAAGTGCTGCAAGGCGAAGGGGGCGTGCGGCTGGCTGACAAAGCCTTTGTGAGGCAGGCGCGGCAGCTTTGCGACAAAGAAGGAATACTGCTGATATTCGACGAGGTGCAAACCGGCTTTGGCCGCACCGGCAAGTGGTTCGGCTATCAGCACCACGGCGTGACGCCGGATATCATGACGCTGGCAAAAGGGCTTGGCGGCGGTTTCCCCATCGGCGTGATGCTGGCCAAACCCGATATCATGGCCCACTTCGGCCCCGGCACCCACGCCTCCACCTTCGGCGGCAACCCGCTTGCCTGCACGGCATCGCTGGCGGTGCTCGATTCCATCAAACAAAAGAAGCTTCTTGCGCATGTGACGAAGACCGGCCGCCACGTCTTCAAGCGGCTGAATCAGCTTAAAACCATCGCCCCCACCATTAGGGAAGTGCGCGGCATGGGCCTGATGATCGGGATCGAGCTGGACCAGCCGGCCGCCCCCGTCATCGCCGCCTGCCGGGCCAAGGGGCTGCTCATCATCGGCGCGGGCGACAACGTGCTGCGGATGGTTCCCGCGCTCAATGTGACGCAAAAGGAGATGGACAAGGCCATCCGGATACTGGGAGAAGTGCTATGCACAAAGACTTCCTGAAACTCTCCGAT
>JAHFEJ010000100.1 GCA_023248535.1 Nitrospinales bacterium
GAGCCTGAACCTGGGCGGTTATTTTCTTTCCAGCCTCGCGGCAGAGGCTGAGTATTTCCTTCACATGCTGGCTAAGATCCATCCCGCGGGGGAATACAAACGAAATCGGGCGGTAGATCGGATACCCTTCCACCCGCAACACCTTCAGCGTCTGCAACGCCAGTTCATGTTCAAGGGTCATGCGCGAAATCAACGAAAGCCCCAGCCCCCCCTCCACCATCTTTTTGATGGCGGTGCTGCTTCCCATCTCGAGAATGATATTCCGCGGCGGGATAAGCGGCTTGCCGGCCACCTTCAGCCCGTCGATTACGGCGCGGGTGCCGCTGCCCGCCTCGCGCGAGACGAACGGCTCCTCACCGACCTGTTTTTTGCTTATCAATCCGCGATGGTCGTGCGAATAGTCCTTCGGGGCGATAACCACCAACTCGTCGGTGAAAGCCTCTTCGGTGACCCAGTGCTTCGATTTTACCGGGCCTTCCACAATGGCGAAATCGATGATGCCGTCAGCCAGGTAGGTCAACACCTGGTCGGTGTTATCCACCAGCAGCTTTATCACCACGTTGGTGTGCCCGCGCTTGAACTTTGCCACAACCGGCGGCAAGAAGAAGTTGCCGATGGTTGTCGATGCGCCGATGAGGAGGGTTCCCCACGCCTGCCCCAGTTTCTGCATCACTTTTTCCATCGCCCGCTGGCTTTCATGGTGGATGTGGGCAAGCTCTTTAAAAAGAAGTTCGCCGATGGGGGTCAGCTCGATCCGGTTGGGATAGCGGACGAACAAGCGCGCCTTGAACTGCTCTTCAAGATGGCGTATCTGAAAGCTGACCGCCGGCTGGGTAAGCGAAAGCTCCTTTGCCGCTTTTGAAAAACTAAGGTGGCGGGCGACAGACAGAAAGACGCGGTATCGAAAATCCAGCATTGTTGAGACCTTCCCGTTGTACCTGTCACCCGAAAGACAAAACGATGACAGTCAAAAATAGTTCTTCAGCGCACTATCAGACTCTTTTCCAAGCGATTCACGCATTATAGTGCAAAATCACAAACCTTTGCCAAGCGGAGGTCTCGACAGTGATGGATTTTCCAAAGAAAACGTACTACTGTAGCTTTATCAGGAAGCCGGGAAGTCAATACGGGAATGTTCATAATAAAAGGCGGTTAGTTTTTATGAGCGGCGACGCTGTTCGTAATCCGGGCTGCCATTCGTGGAATCTCACGCCAAAAGAAGCGGCCGCTTTGCAATCCGTTCTGGCCAAAAAGGTCGTCACCGAAGGGAAACCGGGCATCAAGCTTGTCGCCGGTGTCGATGTGCACCCGGCGAAAGAAACCGGCATGATGCAGGCCGCCATCTGCGTGTTGAGCTATCCGGCTCTGGAGCTTGTCGAACAAAAAACAGCATTAGCCGAAGCTTCTTTTCCGTATGTGCCGGGACTGTTGAGTTTCCGCGAGGGACCAGCCGTGTTGGCGGCCTTCAAAAGGCTGAAACGGCAACCGGATATTATTCTTTTCGACGGACACGGCATCGCCCATCCCCGCCGGTTCGGCCTCGCTTCGCACATGGGGCTGCTATTGGACATCCCGGCCATCGGCTGCGCCAAAAGCCGGTTGTACGGCAGTTGCGGTGAACCGGGCCTGCATAAAGGGAATTGGAGCTATCTGCTCGATGGACGGGGAGATATCATCGGCGGCTGCCTGCGCACACGTGACAACGTCAAGCCGCTCTACGTTTCAGTGGGATACAAGGTCAACTTGGACTTCGCATTGAACGCGGTGCTCGCCTGCTGCGTTAAGCACCGCCAGCCGGAACCGCTCCGTCTCGCCCACCGCGCGGCAAAGGGAAAAACCGTGCTGAATGATAGGTGAAATGGCCCTGCATCGCGGGCCGAATGCGGCGGGATGTCAGGTCTTGATATTGAGCAGCGTGCCGGCCATATCGTTGGCGCTTTGGATCACCTTCGCGTTGGCGCTGTAACCCTGCTTGGCCATCATCATGTTCACGATTTCAGTCGCCAGATCGACGTTGGAGCTTTCCAAAGAATTGGGCACAAGGCTCCCCAGCGCCCCGTTGCCGGGTGATCCGCTGGCCGGGGCGCCGCTTTGGGCAGTTTCGGCAAACAATCCGTTCCCTATGGATTGCAACCCTCCGGGATTGCTAAACGATGCCACATACAGCTTTCCCACTTGCAACTGCTGGCCGTTAATATCGGCCATCACGCTGCCATCCGGCTTTATGTTCAGGTTGGTGGCCCCCTGCGGTATCTTCACTTCTGGCTGTACCGCCTCTCCGTTCAGCGTAAGCTTCCCCTGGCCATCGGACTGGAAGTTCCCTTGCCGGGTATAGGCGTTCTTTCCATCGGGGGTACGAACCTGGAAAAACCCCTCTCCCTGTATCGCCACATCCATGGGATTGCCGGTATATAAAGGAGAGCCGGGCTGTGTCACCTGCCGTATGGCGGCGGTCACCACCCCCTGATTGTTGGGAAGGCTTTGGTTTACGGCCTCCTGCGCATGATACCCGTCCGTATTCATGTTGGCGATGTTGTTGGCGGCCACGCCCATCTTGTTTGCATTGGCCTGCAAACCGCTTATGCCCGCATTCACGCCCGGTATCTTCATAATTACACCCCTGTCGATATTCTACGCCTGTCTATCGGCAAGAAAAACGAAAACTTTAGTTTCCACGCCGAATATTTTATCACCGGTCAAGGTAAGCCCGCTTCAGCCGATGAGTAATCAGGCGAATTAGGCACTTATAAAAAGGAGGTCTTGAACAAGTCCCGATGTCGGGCACCATGTTTACAGGACGCAATGGGTTAAAGACGCAGGTAAATTGTGGCACTCCGCCGTTAAGGATAGCGGCGGAAGGGGTAATAGACACAAAACAAGGAGGAAGTCATGGCTTTACGGATTTATAACAACCTGTATTCGGCGAACGCACAAAGAAACCTGGCGACGAACAGCAGCAACCTGGGTTCATCGCTGGAAAAACTCTCTTCAGGTATGCGGATAAACAAGGCGGCGGACGACGCGGCCGGGTTGTCCATTTCAGAAGGTCTGCGGTCGCAGATCCGCTCTTTGAACCAAGCCACCCGCAATGCCAATGACGGCATCAGCCTCATCAACACGGCAGAAGGGGCGCTGAACGAACAATCTTCCATTCTCGTCCGTATGCGCGAACTGGCCTCGCAGGCCGCCACTGGCACCGTCGGCAGCGTCGAACGGCGGACGATCAACCGTGAGTTTACGGCTCTCAAAGACGAAGTCGACCGTATCGCGGCGGTGACGGAGTTCAACGGCCAAAAGCTGGTTGATGGCTCGCTCAGCGCTGCCGCGACATCTTCGGTTACCATTCAGGTTGGTATCCGCGCGACCACCAATGACCGCCTCAGCCTGAACACCGCGGTCGACCTGACCGCCATCACCACCACCGGTCTGGCGATACAAAACACCAACACGTTGACCGCCGCGTCGGCGCTTGCCTCATTGGCGACCATCGACAGCGCCATCAGCAAAGTAACCGACGGCCGCGGCCGCCTTGGCGCCGTGCAGAACCGCCTCGTGCACACCATCGCAAACCTCTCGGTGTCGGCGGAAAACCTGTCCGCCGCCGAATCGCAGATCCGCGATGCCGACTATGCGACGGAAATCTCGAAGTTCACCCGGAACCAGATATTGGTGCAGGCTTCAACCTCGATCTTGGCGCAGGCGAACATGGTGCCCCAGACCGTGCTGCAACTGCTTGGCTGATGACGGAACGGTTAAGCGAAGTGGCGTAAGGACGAATAGGAGGAGACTAAAATGGTTCAGGGTGTTTCAGACAAACTGGACAGCTTGGTCGCCAGTCTTGTGACGGGCCCGCAACGGCCCGTCACAGACGCCTCTGTAAAGGCATCCAGCGCGCAACAATCGCCGGACGTCCCCGCGAACGGACAACCAACCGTGGACGTGAACGACCCGGCGATAACCGCCGCGGCGGATAAGGTGAACCAGGAACTGCAAAGGCAAACGAATAATAAAATGAGCCTCGCCATCGACAAGGATACGAACCGCATCATTGTGCGCTACAAAGACCCTCAATCGGGTGAAGTGATCCGCCAATTTCCGGCGGCCGCGATCCTCGAGATGGTAAAGAAGCTCGACAAGCTAAAAGGGACGATGCTGAATTCCCAGGGTTGATTAAGTAAAGCCATTCAACCCCACCCCGGAGGAGCCACCAACATGGCTCCTCCTTATTAATTTCCGGAGAAAGAAACCCGGCAACAGGTCAGGCATCCATCGCGCGGCGGAGTGTGCGGACGAATGCGCAAACCCGTTTTACCTTCTCTTCGCGCGTCCCTTTTTCCGATAGAACTTTCACGGCGGCACTGCCGACAATAACGCCATCGGCCACCTTGGACATCGCACCGGCATCGGCTGCGGAGGAAATACCAAACCCCACCGCGACCGGAAGTTTTGTCTGGCGTTTTATCATCAGCACTTGCTTCCTCACGTTTTCGACCGATGGCCTCTGCTTGCCAGTAACACCGGTGACGGAGATGTAATAAAGGAATCCGCGTGTATGCGCTGCGATCTTGCGTATCCGCTCCGGCCCGCTGGTCGGGGCCGAAAGCATTATGGGGGCAATGCCATGTTTTCCCATTTCCGCAGTGACCTCATCCCCCTCTTCGGGAATGATGTCCGGAATGATCACGCCATCCACTCCCGCCTCGGCGGCATGCCGCGCAAACACCTTGACGCCGTAGTGAAAGATAAGGTTGAAGGCTGACATGTATACAAGCCCCCCTTTGCAGAGCGGGCGGATACGTTTGGTCATTGCCAGAATGCCGGGGAGCGCAGTCCCCTTTTTCAGCGCACGCACGTAAGATGCCTGTATCACCGGGCCGTCAGCCATCGGGTCTGAAAACGGGATGCCGATCTCCACGACATCGGCCCCTGCATCGAACAACGCGGGCACTAGCTGTTCGGTCGTGCGGAGATCGGGGTCTCCGGCGGAAATAAATACGATGAGCGCCTTGCGCCTGGCCGTCTTCAGATCAGCGAATATCTTTTCAATTCTGTTCATTTGTCCACCGTCAGGGCGGCCATCCGCTCCACGTCCTTGTCGCCGCGGCCCGAAAGACAGACCACGATAATTTCATGCTTTTTCATCTTTGGCGCCATCTTGGTCACCTGCGCCAAGGCGTGGGCCGATTCAAGCGCCGGCATGATCCCCTCCAACCGGCTCAAAAGACCGAACCCCTCAATGGCCTCCTGGTCGCTGATCGTGACATACTCGGCGCGTCCGCTATCGGCATAAAAACTGTGTTCCGGCCCCACTCCCGGATAATCCAGCCCCGCTGAAATGGAATGCGTTTCGGCTATCTGGCCGTTTTTATCCTGCAACAGGTAACTTTTGAAACCGTGCAGCACACCGATACTCCCGCGCGAGATGGATGCGCCATGCTGGCCCAGTTTCGATCCGGTGCCGCCCGGTTCCACGCCAACCATTTTCACTTTTTTATCTTCGTAAAACGGATGGAAAAGCCCCATCGAGTTGCTGCCGCCGCCCACGCAGGCGATAAGCACATCCGGCAGCCGCTTTTCGGCCTTTTGTATCTGGCGGCGGGTTTCCTGCCCTATCACCGCCTGAAAATCGCGCACGATCATTGGAAACGGATGCGGCCCCGCCACGGTGCCGATAATGTAATGCGTATCCCCTACGGTGGCGATCCAATCGCGCATCGCTTCGTTGAGGGCATCCTTAAGCGTTTTGCTGCCGGAGGTGACGGGAATAACGGTGGCCCCCATCATCTTCATGCGGTAGACGTTAAGCTTCTGCCGCTCAATATCCTCCACCCCCATGTATATGTCACACCGGAGCCCCAGCAGTGCCGCCGCCGTGGCGGTGGCGACGCCGTGCTGCCCCGCGCCGGTTTCGGCGATCACCCTTTTTTTCTTCATGCGGACGGTGAGCAACCCCTGCCCGATGGTGTTGTTGATCTTGTGCGCGCCGGTGTGGTTGAGGTCCTCGCGCTTGAGGTATATCTTCGCCCCGCCCAAATGCCTGGAAAGCCGATGGGCGTAATAGAGCGGCGTTTCGCGCCCCACGAATGTTTCGGATAGATGCCGCAGTTCCTTCCTGAAATGCGCGTCTTTCTTCGCCTTTTTGTATTCCGCCTCAAGCTGTTCCAGCGCGGGGACAAGCGTCTCGATGACGAACTTGCCCCCAAAGGCCCCATAGTAACCGCGGCTGTCGGGAAGCGGCGTATGCTGACTCATACTTTCGGTATTGCGCTAATGGATTTGGCCAAAACGTCTTCCGGCAGGGCGTAGTCAACCAGCTTCTTGCCCAAATAGGCTTCGTAAGCCGCTAGATCGAAATGACCATGACCGGAAAGGTTAAATACGATCGTTTCCTTTTTCTTTTCGGCGGCGCAACGCTTGGCTTCGTCGATGGCCCCTTTCACCGCATGGGCTGATTCAGGGGCCGGAATGATCCCCTCGGTGCGGGCAAAAAGCGCCGCCGCGTCAAACACTTCGACTTGCCGGTAAGCAACCGCTTCCAACAGCTTGTCCTTGGCCATTCTTGAGATAAGGGGCGAATCGCCGTGGTAGCGCAAACCGCCGGCGTGAATGCCCGCGGGCATGAACGAAGAGCCAAGAGTATACATCTGCACCAGCGGGGTAAGACCCGCCGTATCGCCAAAGTCATACGCGAAGGTGCCGCGGGTGAGTGTGGGACATGCGGCCGGTTCCACCGCCACCATCCGTATTTTTTGACCACCCAGCTTATCCGGCAAAAAGGGAAGGATAAGTCCGCCAAGGTTGCTTCCACCCCCGCAGGAGCCGATAAGCACGTCCGCCTTCTCCCCCACCATCTCAAGCTGCTTTTTCGTCTCCTGCCCGATGATGGTTTGGTGCAACAGAACGTGATTCAGCACCGAACCAAGCGAGTACTTCGTATCGCCATGGGTGGCGGCGTCTTCCACCGCCTCGGAAATCGCAAGGCCGAGCGACCCGCTGTTATTCGGATCCTGCGTCAACGCCTGGCGGCCGGCGTTTGTTTCACGGCTGGGGGAGGCAAACACTTTGCCCCCCCACGTTTCCATCATTATGCGGCGATACGGTTTTTGGTCATAGGAGACCTTCACCATGTAAATGGTGCAGTCCAACCCGAAGTGGTTGCAGGCGAAGCTGAGGGCGCTGCCCCACTGCCCCGCGCCGGTTTCGGTTGCAATCCGCTTGGTTCCGGTAATCTTGTTGTAATAGACCTGCGCGACGGAAGTGTTGGTCTTATGGCTGCCGGAAGGGGAAGTCCCCTCGTATTTATAAAATATTTTGGCCGGAGTGCCGAGCGCTTTTTCGAGATTGTAGGCGCGGTAGAGCGGCGTCGGCCGCCAGAGTGAGAGAACGTCCAGCACCTCTTCCGGGATGTCTATCCACCGCTGGGCGCTGACCTCCTGCTCGATAAGCGGCATGGGAAACAACGGCGCAAGGTCATCCGGCCCTATCGGCTGTTTGGTGCCCGGATGAAGCGGCGGCGCGGGCGGATTAGGCAGATCGGCCATGGCGTTATACCATCGGCGCGGAATATCTTTTTCAGAAAGCAGGATTTTCCGTTCTCTCATAACTCAACTCCCCGGATTGAAGATTATTATTTGCGGCACGCGCGATATTTTACCCCAACCCGCCGTGAAAAAGATAGCATTCGGCACACCCTGTTTGGAGACTTTGACGTTTTTCTTATGGCGCCACCGCGAACGGGAAAAATGCGCCTTATTTTTTCACAAGGGATCAAGAAAAAAGTTTGACAACACAAACGCGTATCGTTATTCTACAGCTTCGTTCCGCGAGGAACATGCATCGCTGGATGGGGCTGTAGCGCAGTTGGGAGCGCGCTTGAATGGCATTCAAGAGGCCGGGGGTTCGATTCCCCCCAGCTCCACCATATAAATCATGCATTTTCAAAGGGATCATCCCCTTTTTCAAAAATTCCATTTCCCTTGGTTTCCCCTGAAATCCCCTCTTTTTCCCTGTTTTTGGCTACCCTTTGGCTACCCTTTTATGGCTCCGATTACTTTCATAAGCGCACGGCCTTATTCTCCCCTCCCCTCTTTCCCTTTAATCATTCCAGCACCCTTTTATCGCGTTTAAACGATAGGGGAGTAGTTCCTTGTCGCTCTCCGCCGGTCATTGTGATTGCTCTTTATCAAGGAAATCTCTTTGGAATATTTTTACGGTTTACGGATCATCTCCCAAGTGAGTGGGTAGAATCGTCATAATTCCTCCAGCATGCAGGTAAGGATTTTAAGGCGGAGGTACTCCTCATCCCGCAGGCCGTAAGCCCTGCGCTGGATGACTCGAAT
>JAHFEJ010000101.1 GCA_023248535.1 Nitrospinales bacterium
GTCCATATCCTTGCGGCTGTAGCCGGTGGTTCCCGGCACCGCGATGCCGCGCACCACGCCCCCCGTCATGCCAAGCGCGCCGGTGAACACGTTGAAACTGCTCTTCGCCGCAAGCTTCGAGATATCGCTGATCAACAGCCCGAAGCGGGTACCCGGCGCGTCCTTGCCGTATTTCAGCATCGCCTCGTGCCAGCCCAAGCGCGGCAACGGAAGCCGCACATCGGCCCCCTTGAACTCCTTCCAGAGTTTCGCCATCAGCCGTTCCACGATCTCCATGATCTCTTCGGCGGAGAGGAACGAGGTTTCAAGGTCGACCTGCGTGAACTCCGGCTGCCGGTCGGCGCGGAGGTCTTCGTCGCGGAAACATTTGGCGATCTGATAGTACCGGTCGAAACCGCCCGCCATCAGGATCTGCTTGAACAGCTGCGGCGATTGCGGCAGCGCAAAAAACTTGCCGGGATAGAGGCGCGAAGGGACCAGGTAGTCGCGCGCCCCTTCGGGGGTGCTCTTGGTAAGGACGGGGGTCTCGATATCGAGGAACCCTTCGTTATCAAGATAGTTGCGGATGCTCCGCACGATCATGCTGCGGGTGACCAGCTTCTGCTGTATCTCCGGGCGGCGCATGTCAAGGTAGCGGTACTTCAGGCGCATCGCCTCGGTGGTATCGCCGCCGAATTCGTGAATGGGGAAGGGCACCGTCTTGCTCCGGTTGAGTATCTCAAGGGTGGTGGCATACACCTCCACCGCGCCGGTGGCGATGTTCTGGTTCACCGTGCCGTCGGGACGGGGCTGCACCGTGCCGGTGATGGCGATGACGTATTCCGAGCGTATCTCCTGCCCGGCGTCGAACGCCTGTTTGCCGATGTCCGGGTTCAGCACCACCTGCGTGACGCCGTGGCGGTCGCGCAGGTCGATGAAGATGAGGCCGCCGTGGTCACGGCGGGTGTGCACCCATCCCTTGAGGGTGACGGTCTGGCCCGCGTTTTCTTTCCGCAACTGGCCGCAGTGATGAGTCCGTTTCTTCTGTTCCATTACTTTTAAAATTCTCCTGAATTGAAGCGCGCATTATACTCCGAAACCCCGATTAACATAAAAAAACAAAGGGAATTTTAGATGGTGTCCCAAGTTGAAATGCGGACAACTGAAAACCCGCTTTCCCGGCAGTCCGGGCTTTTGGGGAGGGTTGTTTTTTAACAGGCCGGCCTGTATACTATTCTGAAAAGAATAGTTATACTTCAGCTGGCCAGGCTGCGATGTGATTGACGAGTGTACATGGTTTATTTTGGCGTTTTTTGGTATCTATTTTGAGTTAGGTGTTTCATGGAGGTACCCTGATGAAACAAAGTACAGCTTTTCTCTTGCTTTCTGTTCTCGGCGTAGTTGTGCCTTGGTTCTTCTTGGTCGGTTTCTTGGGCGAGCCACAACCTGGGGTTGCTTTGTTTTTCTCGTCCATTTTCGCAAACCAAGTAGCATCTTCGGTGGCGGCTGATCTTCTTATTTCCGCGCTTGTTGTTTTCGTGTTCGTATTTTTTGAGGGTACGCGGTTAAACATGACGCGCCTCTGGGTGTTTATACCAGCCACCCTATTCGTTGGCCTTTCATTTGGGTTGCCGCTATTTCTGTATTTTCGGGCAAAGCACATTGAAAAAATGCCTAACCTCGCGTTCGAGAGGGACGCGTCAAAAGTGGAATAAGGCTGAGCGGCCTTTTTCGCCCTCAGATTTATTCACCATCTTGGTTGCTGCGAACATCAGGACGCTTTTTCGAGCGTGTCGAGGCTGGCGACGGGGAACTTGCGGCTGGCATCGAGGATTTCTATGCTGATTATTTTATGATCTTTGGTGGTGTGAAGGACAACCCCTTCCTCAATCTCAACCCCGCCATCGGGCGTTCCCGCGGACAGTTCTATGTATGCCGCATCAGCTTCCCGATCGTACCGTACTTTCATAACATTACCTCTTGAATGCCTTCTTTAAAGGATACGCCGTAATGACATAAATTTCATCAACATTCTTAATAAACAACCTTGAGCGGGTATTCTGAGACGGGGAAGCAGCGCCTTTAATTTTCAAATATCACCCCTTGAAAGGCCGATCAGGTTGGATTTAGTTGTATATTATGATAATATACAACTAACGCATGGAAATATTTAAAGGCATTGAGGGCTTTGCTTGGGATGCCGGTAATGCCGACAAAAGCAAGGAGAAGCATAATGTCTCACCCATTGAGTGCGAAGAGCTGTTTTTTAACGCTCCGCTTATTGTGGGAGATGATGAAAAACATTCCATCCCGGAAAAGCGGTTTTATGCGCTGGGCAGGACAAACCTTGATAGGCGGTTGTTTATTGTTTTCACTGTCAGGGAAAAGAAGCTACGGGTGATATCGGCAAGGGATATGAACCGGAAGGAAAGGAAGATTTATGAAGACGCTGAAAAAGATACCGAAATTTAAATCGGAAGGCGAAGAAAAGAGGTTCTGGAAAAAACGGGGTTCGACCGCCTATATAGACTGGAATAAGGCCAAGGCGGCCAACTTCCCAAATTTAAAACCGTCAACCAAATCCATTTCCATAAGGTTGCCGGAATCGCTCCTGATGCATATCAAGGTTCTTGCCAACAGGATGGATATTCCTTATCAGTCTTTCATCAAGACCGTGCTTGCCGAAAAAATTGAAGGCCGCCTCAAGGTAAAAAGGTAAAGCGGTAACGAAACCAAGCGCCCTTTCCTGCCGGATAATTTTAATATCGTGCGCCGGGGCCATCGGCGGGCGGTTGGTTTTCGCGGTTCTTTCTGGTACTTTTGACTTCTATGGATAAAGAACGGCGGTTAGCGATACTGCGCGGCGTGCGCCGCGTGGTGGTCAAGATCGGCAGCGGCGTGCTGAAAAGCGCGGGCGAAGCCGAGCTGTGCCACGACACCATGCGGCGGCTGGTGGAAGACATCGCCATGCTGCGCGCGGAGCGCGGCTGCGAAGTGGTGCTGGTGACTTCCGGCGCGGTGATGGCGGGGCGGAAGTACCTCAACCTGCCGGGCGGCAAGCTCACCATTCCCCAAAAGCAGGCGGCGGCCGCGGCGGGGATGTCCAAGCTGATGTCGCATTACGACCGGTTCTTCGGCGAGCGCGGCATCAAGGTCGGCCAGATACTGCTGAACTACGATGATATCGAGAACCGCCACTACAACATCGAGAACACCCTCAACACGCTGCTGGCGCTGGGGGCGGTGCCCATCATCAACGAAAACGATTCCACCGCGGTGGACGAAATTAAATTCGGCGACAACGATTCGCTGGCGGCGAAGATCAGCCCCATCGCCAAGCCCGACCTCCTGCTGATCCTTTCCGACGTGGAAGGGATGTACGACGCCGATCCCCGCAAAAATCCCGGCGCAAACCTGATTTCTGACATTTTCAAGATCGGCAAAAAAGTGCTGGCCCAGGCGGGGGAAAGCGGCACCGGCACCGGCAGCGGCGGGATGAGCGCGAAGGTGGCGGCGGCGAAGATCGCCACCGATTACGGCGTCGCCACGCTTATCATCTCCGGCAAAACGCCGGGAACCATTCGCCAGGCGTTTACCGAGGGAACCGGCGGCACCTTCTTCCACCCGGCGCAGGAAAAACTCACGGCGAAAAAGCACCGCATCATGCATACCTCGCGCGCCAAAGGGGCCGTGGTGGTCGACGACGGAGCGAAGGCCGCCATCATACTGCACCGGAAATCGCTGCTATCCAGCGGCATCCTTGACGTGGAAGGGCGTTTTCAAAGCGGACAGGTGGTGGTGGTAAAAGACAAGGAAGGCAAGGAGTTCGCGCGGGGCGTATCAAATTACGGCGCCGATGAACTGGGCAGGATCATGGGCCGTAAATCGGCCGAGATAGAACAGGTTCTCGGTTACAAGAGCTTCGACGAAGTGGTGCACCGGGACAACATGGGATTGATCGACATGGCGGCGGATGAAGAGTGAAGGTGGAACGCAATGATTGATTTTGAAATAATCGGCAAACGGGGACGGGCGGCGGCGCGGGAACTGGCGTTGCTTTCCACGGCCAAGAAAGATGCGGCGTTGCGCCTGATGGCGGATACGCTGGTGGCCCAGACCGCGCGCATCGAAACGGAAAACGCCAAAGATGTGACCGCCGCGAAAAAAGCGGGGCTGGACGATGCGATGATCGACCGGCTGATCCTGAATCCCAAGCGGATTGCCGAAATGGCGGATGGCGTGCGGCAGATCGCCTCGCTTCCCGACCCGGTGGGACGCATCTATGATGAAACGGTGCGCCCTAATGGCATGAAGGTGGCCAAGATACGCACCCCCATCGGCGTCATCGGCATCATTTACGAATCCCGCCCCAACGTCACCGCCGACGCGGCGGCGCTCTGCCTGAAGAGCGGCAACGTGGTGATCCTGCGCGGCGGCAGCGAGGCGTTCTTCAGCAACCGCGCCATCGCCGCCATTTTGTCCGAAAGTCTGCGCCGGGCGGACATCACCCCCGACGCCGTTTTGTTCATTGACACCCCCGACCGCGAAGCGGTCATGCAGATGCTGAAAGCCGACAAATACATCGATGTCATCATCCCGCGCGGCGGCTACGGCCTCATCAAGATGGTCAGCGAGAACAGCCGCATCCCGGTGGTGAAGCACGACGCCGGCGTATGCCACGTCTACATCGACGAAGGGGCCGATCCGGCGATGGCGCAAAACATCACCATCAACGCCAAGGTGCAGCGCCCCGGCGTCTGCAACGCGGCGGAAGCGCTGTTGATCCACAAAAGCTGGCTGCAAAATGCCCCCGCCCTTCTCGATGCCCTCGCGGCAAAAGGGGTCGAACTGCACGCCGATGAACGGATCCGCGCGGTGTATCCAAAGGCGAAAGCGGCCACGGCGGACGACTGGGGCGCCGAATACCTCGCGCTCATCATGGCGGTGAAGGCGGTCGACGGCATGGACGAGGCGGTGGACCACATCGAGCGATACGGCAGCCACCACACCGAAGCGATAGTCACCCCCTCCGCGGAGCGGGGCTGGGAGTTCGTCCGCCGGTGCGACAGCTCGGCGGTGATGGTGAACGCGTCAACCCGCTTCAACGACGGCGGCCAGTTCGGCCTCGGCGCGGAGATGGGGATATCCACCCAAAAGCTGCACTGCCGCGGCCCGATGGGACTGGAGGAACTGACCACCTATAAATACTTCGTTCTGGGCGAAGGCCAGATAAGGGCATAACCGGTGAAAATCGGCCTGCTGGGCGGCGTGTTCGACCCGGTACATATCGGGCACCTGAACTGCGCCAATCAGGCGGCGGAAATTTTCGGGCTGGATAAGGTCTACTTCCTGCCCACCGCCGTGCCGCCCCACAAGAAACGGCGCGGCGCATCCGCCGAAGACCGCTGGAACATGGTGCAGCTCGCCATCGCCGGCAATCCGCTCTTTGAAGCATCGCGGCACGAGATGGACCGCGAAGGCCCCAGCTACACCATCGATACCGTGCGGTGGTTCAGAAAAAACCATCCGGGGGAGCTGTATTTCATCCTGGGCCTGGACGCCTTCGGCGACATCCACCAGTGGAAGTCCGCAAAGGCGTTGCTGCGCAGCTGCAATTTCATCGCCGTCTCCCGGCCGGGAGGGGAACCCGGCGATGCGGCGGCGCGGCTGGCGGAAAAATTCCACGCGCTTGGCCTGCCGTTAAAGCGGCTCAAAGGGGGACGCGGGCAGGCAGCCCTGCTGCGCGCCGAAGGCTCCCCGCACCGCATCGCGGTTTGCCGCATACCGGAGATGGATGTTTCATCCACCGCCGTGCGCGAAAAAGTCAAGGCCGGCGAATCAGTTAAATACCTTGTCCCGGATGCGGTGGAGCACTATATTACTGAAAGAGGGATATATAAAAAGTGACGAAAGCAAATGATCTGACGACAGCCCAGCGGCAGCAGCTGGCATCCTGCTATGCGGCCGCCACGGAGAAAAAAGCCGAGGAAATAACGGTGTTGGATCTGCGGGGCATCACCGGTATCGCCGATTTTTTCATTATCTGCAGCGGCAGTTCGGACCGGCAGGTGCGGGCCATTTCCGACAGCGTGGAGGAAAAACTCCACGAACTCGGCCTTAAGGGGTATCATATAGAGGGGAAACAGACCGGCAACTGGGTGTTGATGGATTACCACGACATCGTAGTGCATGTGTTCCATCAGACGGCCCGGGCGTTCTACGCCTTGGAAGGGCTGTGGGGAGACGCCAAGCGGGTCAGTCCCAATGAACTGGGAGCGGCGGGGTGATTGATATGCCGATAAAAGAAGAAGATCGCGAAGCGCTAAAGCTGAGACTGCTGGAACTGCGGAACAGCCTTGTCAACGATGTGGACAACATCAACAAGCATTCCAACGACGAGTTCGAATCCGAAGTGCCGGATGTGAACGACGAAGCCTCGCGCACCTACAGCCGCCAGGTTCTGCTGGCGCGCGGCGAACAGGACCGTGTCATCCTCAAACGGATCGATGACGCGCTTGATGCGCTGGAACGGGGCGAATACGGCACCTGCGTCGACTGCGAAGAGGACATCCCGTTAAAGCGCCTCATCTCCGTTCCCTATGTGGAACGCTGCATCGACTGCATGACCAAGTGGGAACAGTCGCAGGCGGAGCGCTGAACCCGGCGGCCTGATGTCATTTTTCAGGCTGTTCTTCCCGCTCCTGCTCATTTTCGCGGCATTCCTCCACTTTTCCCTGCTCAACCCCGGCGACGCCGAATTCGTCTGGGCGCCCGGACGGGCGGTGCGCCTTCCCGCAATCGTGCTTTGGATGGCCGCCTTTTTCCTGGGAGCCGCCGCCCTTGCCGCGGTCAATTTCCTCAAAGGGACCGGCGAGGCATTCGACGCGCTGGAGGCCCGGTTGCGCGGCTGGAAGGTGCGCCGGATCGAACACGGCCTCATCGGCGCGCGCCTCAAGGCGGAACAGGGAATGGCCGCCCGCGCGCTCGACATGCTGGAAAAACTGCTGGACCAGCAGCCCCGGCACTATGAGGCGTTGCTGCTGAAGGGGGATGTGTTGCGCGGATTGGGCCGCCATGCCGAAGCGCTCGGCGCGCATTCGCTGGCGTTGTCGCTGCGCCCCGCCGCGCGCGAAGCGGCATTGCACATCAAGGACGATTACAAGGCCGCCGGCGATTGGGACGCCGCCCACGGCCTGCTGGAGCGGATGCGGGAGCGGTGGCCGGACGACGCGGCGGTACTGGCCGACATGCGCGGCGTGAATCTCGCGCGGGGCGATTTCCGCCGCGCCCTGCTGGCGCAAAAAGAACTGCTGGCCCGCGCGGATGAAAAAGCCCGCCCCGCCGAACAGGCGGCGTTGGCGGAGATCACGCTTCTCCACGGCGAACAGTTGATGGCGGACGGCAAGCCGGACGAGGCCAGGGAACAGTTTTCCGCCGCCGCGCGGCTTCAACCGGATTTCCTGGCGGCCCGGATGCTGCTCGCGGAATCGCTGGATGCGTTGGGGCTGCATGACGAGGCGGAAGCGGTGTTGTTGAAAGAGTTCCGCGCCACCCGCAACATCATCCCGCTTTTGCGCCTTGCGGCCAAGGCGCGCGCCGCCGGGGGAGCCGCCAAAGAATTGGAGATTGTCAATATCGCGGTGGCGGCCGCGCCGGAGGAAAAGCTGTTGCCGCTTATGACTGCCGTGCTGGAAATCGAAAACCGGCTATTCGACGCGGCGAGAAACCGTATCGCCACGCTGGACGCCGCCGTGGCCACCCTGCCGATGGCCGCCGTCGCCAAAGGATTGTTGGAGCTTCACGCCGCGCCCGCGCCGGACGATGCCGCCATCGCCGCCCTGGAACATGCGCTAAAATCGGAGCGGGCCGCGCTTGTGCAATACCGCTGCCAGGCCTGTGGCGTGCCGGAGCCGGAATACTTTCATCAGTGCCCCTCCTGCGGTGCATGGAACGCCGCCGCCCCCCACATCGAACGTTATTCGGGGGCCTAGGCCCCCGCTCCCATGGCACAACACGAATACCGCAAAAACCGGCTGAAGGTGAAACACGCCATCATCAAGGAGGCGATGCCGTATCTGGAGGAAATCCTCACCCTGCCGTTCGTCCAGCTCATTGTGCCGGACGTGATAGACAACCACTCGCACGGCAGGAACCGGATGCGGCTTTCAAGCCAGGCGGTCAACGGCTTCAAACTCACCTTCGGCGGGGCGGGGGCGCAAAAGTACCACGTGGTCTGCGAACCGGTGGAGGAACACCGCCGCGCCATCGAGGCGGCCATCGCCCGCATCGCGGGGCGGTAACCCTCTTTATTTTGGCAAAGCGGAGTAGCCGCTATTTGCTAACGATCATGCTGTAGCAA
>JAHFEJ010000102.1 GCA_023248535.1 Nitrospinales bacterium
TGGGAACAATTCGTTGGAATGAGGTTGTCATGAGCCCTTGACTCGTGAGCTTATGGGCGTTGTACCGGCGCAATAGCCTTTCTTAGCCGGAGATTTAAGTTACTCTGCGTGAAAAGCTGTCGATATTTGGGGGAATAGTGATAAAATCTCTTTCTTTATGAGTGTCGGCGTTATCAATGGCGATTGCATATATTGGAGGACGTATGGCGGATGAAGGACAGCCCGGAAAACAGGGTTCCAGCAAGTGGATATTCGCCGCGGTTCTCTTCGCGATAGCCATTTTCATTAGCGTGACCATTGCCTATAAGATAATCACCCGGGGACCGTGATTTCCCGAAACAGTAATTAATTGCCGGAGAATGCACCATGAAGGCGGTAGAGACCCGTTCCCTGCGCCACACCTATCCCGCCCGCAGCAACGCGAAGCCGGGGATGGCGCTTAAGGGGATCGATTTTTCAGTAGAGCCGGGAGAGGTCTTCGGCTTTCTGGGACCGAACGGTTCCGGCAAGACCACCCTCTTTAAAATCCTTTCCACCCTTATCGAGCCGTCCGAGGGGACTGCGTTCATTTTCGGTTGCGATGTGGTGAAGAACGTGGACGAAGCCCGCAAGAAAATGGGGATCGTTTTTCAATATCCCAGCCTCGATAAGATGCTGACGGTGGAAGAGAACCTGACCAGCCAGGGGCATCTGTACGGCCTCTCCGGCGCCCCGCTGAAAAAACGGGTGGAGGAGATGATGGACCGCTTCGGGCTTACCCCGCGCCGTGGCGAATCGGTACAGCATCTTTCAGGCGGCTACCGGCGCAGGGTGGAGCTTGCCAAGGGGCTGATCCACAGCCCCGAACTGCTCATTCTGGACGAGCCGTCCACCGGCCTCGATCCGGCGGCGCGCCGCGAATTTTGGGAGACCATCGGCGCGCTCAAGAAAAAGAACGGAATGACCGTGCTGGTGACCACCCACATGGGCGAAGAGGGGGACAAATGCGACCGGCTGGCCATCATGTATGAAGGGGAGATCATCGCCACCGGCACGCCTGACGAGTTGAAATCCGGCATAGGCGGCGATGTGATAACTATTCACAGCGGGCAGCCGGATGCGCTGCTGGATACGATTGATACGAAATTCGGCGTCCGCCCGGTTTTACTGGACGGCGTCATACGGATGGAACTTCCGCGCGGGCACGAAATGATCCCGAAGATCGTGGAGGCGTTCCCCGGCAAGATCACCGCCATCAGCATGGGCAAACCGACGCTGGAGGATGTGTTCGTTCACAAAACCGGCCGGATGCTTTGGCTGGCGGGGGAGGGGGCCGATGCCCCGAAGGAGGCCAAAGGTGAATAATCTGATGCTCGCGGTCTGGTCGCTCTGGCGGCGGGAGATGGTCCGCTTTTACCGCGACCGCAGCCGCGTCATCGGCGGGCTGGTGCCGCCGGTCATTTTCTGGTTCTTCATCGGCAGCGGCCTCTCCGGCAGCTTCAGCGTGGGAAGCGGCGACACGGCGCTCAACTACCGCCAGTATTTTTTCCCCGGCACGCTGGTGCTGATATTCCTCTTCACCGCCGTCTTCTCCACCATCTCCATCATCGAAGACCGGCGCGAGGGATTTTTGCAGTCGGTGCTGGTCGCGCCGGTGCCGCGGATGGCCATCGTACTGGGCAAGCTGTTCGGCAGCGCCTCGCTCGCCTTTCTGCAGGGGATGCCGTTTTTCATAGCGGCGCCGTTTATCGGCCTCCATCTTACCCTGTCATCGCTTTTGATCTCGCTCTTTATCCTTTTCGGCGTCGCTTTTTCGTTGGCCGGCGTCGGTTTCTTTATCGCGTGGCGCATGGACAGCACGCAGGGGTTCCACGCCATCATGAACATGGGGCTTATCCCTCTCTGGCTGCTCTCCGGCGCGCTGTTCCCCATTCATAACATTCCGGGCTGGCTTGCCATGCTGGTGCGCCTGAACCCGCTGACCTACAGCATCGCCGCGCTTCAGCACGAGCTGTTCCCCCCCGGCGCGATACCCGATCTGCCGCCGCTTGGGTTTTGCGTGGCGGTCATCGTGATTTTCTCATTGGCCACCCTTTGCGCGGCGGTGTTCATCACTCAAAGGGGAAGGGATCAGTAATGGATAACGGCATTATCAACCTGTTGCCGCATTTTCAGGCGTTTTGCAACAGCGCATCCACCGCGTTGCTGCTCTGCGGCGGCTATTTCATCGCCAAAAAAAAGGATAAAGAAACGCATAAGAAGTGCATGGCGGGGGCGTTTATCGCCTCTACGTTCTTTCTCATCTCCTACCTCACCTACCACTCCGTCGCTGGCGGCTTGAAATTCGGCGGGCAGGGAGCCGTGCGCGGCATTTACTTCTTCATCCTCGGCACACACACCATCCTTGCGGCGGTGGCATTGCCGATGATTCTGGTGACGTTTTACCGGGCGCTGAAGGAAAACTTCGAGAAGCACAAGAAAATAGCTCCATATACCCTCGGCGTGTGGCTGTATGTTTCCGTCACCGGCGTGGTGATCTATGCGATGCTTTACCACCTCTATCCGGGAACCCGTTAGCGGCACGGCGGCGATGGGTGAAAAAGGCGGGCGCTATCATCTGCTGACCTTCGGGTGCCAGATGAACAAATACGATTCGGAAAAGATCGAGGGGTTGCTCGCCCGCGAGGGAATGACCGCAACTGCCATTCCTGAAGAGGCCGACCTTATCCTGCTCAACACCTGTTCCATCCGCGACAAGGCGGAGCACAAGGTATTTTCAAAGCTGGGCATATTGAGCGCCGCCAAGCGGGCCGATCAGCTTATCGCGGTCGGCGGCTGCATGGCGTCGCTGCGCAAGGAGGACATCTTCCGCCGCGCCCCGATGGTCGATGTGGTCTTCGGGCCGGACGCCATCGAACGGCTGCCGAAGATGGTCGGCGATTTCCGCGCCAGCCGGACCCGGCAGATCGATGTCGCCTTCGACGATGCCGCCGCGTGGGACCGTCCGGAAGGTGGAGCGCGTGAAAGCGATGTGGTGGCGTGGGTCGGCATCATGAAGGGGTGCGATAACCGTTGCTCTTACTGCGTGGTGCCGGATACCCGCGGGCCGGAGGTGAGCCGTCCCGCCGATTCCATCCTCGCGGAGGTCGAGGGGCTTGCCGCCAAGGGGTACAAGGGGATCAATCTGCTGGGGCAGAACGTGAACAGTTATGGCAAAGGCCTTGCGGAATCCATCGATTTTCCGGGATTGCTCCGGATGGTGGACAAGGTTGAGGGGGTGGAGCGGATACGGTTTATGACATCCCATCCGAAAGACCTCAACGACGGCCTTATCGCGTCGATGGTGGAATGTAAAAAGGCCGCCCCTTCGTTCCACCTGCCACTGCAGGCGGGAAGCGACCGCATCCTCGGCTTGATGCGTCGCGGCTACACCGCCGCCGGATACCTGGAAAAAATCCGCCGCTTGCGCGCCGCCGCGCCGCACATCACCGTATCAGCCGATATCATGGTTGGCTTTCCGGGCGAAACGGAGGATGAATTTCTGGATACCATCCGCGTGATGGAAGAGGTGCGGTTCGACTCGCTGTTTCTATTCAACTATTCGCCGCGTCCCGGCACCCCCTCCGCCGAATGGCAGGATGTGGTGCCGCGCGCCGTTTCACAGGAGCGCTTCGACCGGGCGATGCTGCTGCAACGGAAGATCGTCGCCCAAAATAATGCACTTCTGGTCGGCACCGTCCAGCAGGTGCTCTGCGAAGGGGCCGCCCAGCGTCCGGGGGCGGTTTTCGGGCGGACGCCGGGAAACCATCTGGTTGTTTTCGAGGGGTATCCGTCGCTGGCGGGAAGGACATTGCCGGTAACAATCACCTCTTTTTCAGGGTACAATCTAGCCGGAACAATGGTATGCGGGGAGTGACGGAAAGCGATGGATAAAGGCGGAACTCGAATTGAAATGAAGGTCGACGGGCTGACGCTCGATCCGGTGACCAACATGCCCATCATCATCCTTAAGGACTTGGAGGGGCGGCGGACGCTTCCCATCTGGGTCGGCATTTTCGAGGCGAACGCCATCGCCCTCGAAATGGAGAAGATCAACACGCCGCGCCCCATGACGCACGACCTCATCCGCAACATTCTTGACGGCATCGACGCCAAGGTGAAATACGTCTGCGTGAACGACCTGCGCGATAACACGTTTTACGCCGAGATTGGCCTCATCTTGCACGGCATGGACGTGAAGGTCGATTCCCGCCCGTCCGACGCGATAGCGGTGGCTCTCCGGATGAAAGCGCCGATCATGGTGTCGCTGAAAGTGGTGGAAGAGGCGCGCAGTTTCGATGTGCGGCCGGAAAACCAGATCGGCGAGACCGACCAGTGGAAGGGATGGCTGGACAACATCAAGCCGTCCGATTTCGGCAACATCGATCAGTAATGCCGGGGGCTTCGCCATATGACAACCGGCTTTAAAAAGGTGGCGGGCATGAGAAGCGTCATCGCCGTCGCCGCCCTGTTGGTCTGCCTTGCGGGAAACGTCGCGGCGGGCGTGATGGCGCAATGCGTCGACGACGTGGCCCGTTTTTGCCCGAACGTGAAGCAGAAGAAGTTGTATGCCTGTTTGCGTCAGCACGCATCGAAGCTCTCAATGGGCTGCGCCGATGTGATGGGGCAGGGGAGGGGGGGGCCTTCCGGGGAGGTCTGCCTGAACGATGCGCGCCGCTTCTGCAATTCCCGCAAGATAAACAAGGCTACCAGCCGCTGCCTCGAGCGCCATTTCGACCAGCTTGTTCCCGACTGCAAATCCTACTTTTACAGTCTGGGATGGGCTCGTTGAAACACGAGGACTTCGTTCACCTCCACCTGCACAGCGAATACTCATTGCTGGATGGGGCGATACGGTTCGACAGCCTGCTGAAAAAAGCCGAGGAGTTCAAAATGCCCGCCGTGGCCGTCACCGACCACGGCAACCTCTTCGGGGCCATCGAATTTTATAAAAAGGGTATGCACAGCCCGGTCAAGCCGATAGTCGGCTGTGAAATCTACATCACCGGCGGCAGCCGCCACGACCGCGGCGGCGTGGCGGGCAATGTGGCGGGGGGGGATGGCGAGAACGACCCCAACACCTATCACCTCATCCTGCTCATCCAGAACCTCAAGGGGTACCGCAACCTTTGCAAAATAGCCTCCACCGCCTACACGGAAGGGTTCTACTACAAGCCGCGTATCGACAAGGAATTTCTGGCCGAACACCACGAGGGGCTTATCGCCCTCACCGCCTGCATCAAAGGCGAGGTGCCGCGCAAGATATTGAAAGGGGATGACGCCGCGACGGAGAAGGCGCTCGGCTTTTACAAGGATGTGTTCGGCGACCGGCTCTATCTGGAACTGCAAAACCACGGCATCCCGGAACAGCGCAAGGTGAACACCGCGCTCATCGAGATGTCGAAAAAGCACAACCTCAAACTGGTGGCCACCAACGATTGCCACTACCTGGAGCAGAGCCACTGGGAGGCGCACGACGCCATGCTCTGCATCGGCACCGGCAAGATGATCACCGACGCCAACCGGATGCGCTACAGCGCCCACGAGTTCTACTTCAAATCCCCCGACGAAATGCGGATGCTTTTCAAGGAGGTGCCCGAGGCGATCACCAACACCCGCGAAGTGGCCGACCGCTGCAATCTCGACCTCAAGCTGGGGGAATACCACCTCCCCGCGTATACCGTCCCCTCCGAAGAGCCGCCGCAGCAGTTTTTGGAAAGCCTTGTCGACCACAACCTCACCCTGCGGCTGGATGAAAGCCGCAAGCGGGGGGATGTGATCGACGCCGAAAGCGAAAAAGGGTACCGCGACCGGATGCGGCTGGAGCTGGCGGTCATCAAGAAGATGAATTTCGCCGGCTACTTCCTCATCGTGTGGGATTTTGTGGATTACGCGAAGAAGCAGGATATACCCGTCGGCCCCGGCCGCGGCTCCGCCGCCGGATCGCTGGTGGCCTGGACGCTCGGCATTACCGATCTTGATCCTATCAAGTATGGCCTGCTGTTTGAACGGTTCCTGAATCCCGACCGCATATCGATGCCGGATATCGATATCGACTTCTGCATGAACCGCCGCGGCGAGGTGATCAAATACGTCACCGACAAGTACGGCGCGAAGAACGTGGGGCAGATCATCACCTTCGGCACCATGAAAGCCCGCGCCGTCATCCGCGACGTGGGGCGTGTGATGGGCGTTCCCTACGGCGAGGTGGACGGCATCGCCAAGCTGGTGCCGGAAGAGCTGAAGATGACGCTGGCCAAGGCCATCGAGATGGAGCCGAAACTGGCCGAGATGGAAAAGAAAGACCCGCAGATCAAGAAGCTGCTGGAGATCGCCAAGGTGCTGGAGGGAACCTCGCGCCACGCCAGCGTGCACGCGGCGGGGGTGGTCATCGCGCCGGGCGATCTCACCGATTACGTGCCGCTCTACAAGACCAGCAAAGACGAAGTGGTGACCCAGTTCACCATGAAGTACATCGAGGAACTGGGGCTGCTGAAGATGGATTTCCTCGGCCTGCGCACCCTCACCGTCATAGACTGGACGGTGAAAAGCATACGGAAGAGCAAAGACGCGGCGTTCGACCTGCGGGCGATACCGATGGACGACCCCGATACCTTCAAGCTGCTGCAGGAGGCGCGCACACTGGGTGTTTTTCAGTTGGAATCGAGCGGTATGCGCGACCTCATGCGTAAGATGAAGCCGGAGCATTTCACCGAGATCATCGCGCTTGTGGCCCTGTTCCGCCCCGGCCCGCTCAACAGCGGCATGGCCACCAGCTTCATCCACCGCAAACACGGCACCGAGAAGATGGAGAACATCGTGCCGCAGCTGGGCGACATCCTGAAAGAGACCTACGGCGTCATGGTCTATCAGGAGCAGGTGATGAAGATCGCCAACGAGTTGGCCGGATTCACCATGGCCCAGGCCGATACGCTGCGCAAGGCGATGGGAAAAAAAGACGCCAAGACGATGGAGAAGCTCCGCAACGACTTTGTGGAAGGGTGCAAAAAGAACAAGATCGCGGAGGAGAAGTCGTCCACCATCTTCGGGCAGATACAGGAATTCGCCGAATACGCTTTTAACAAATCCCACTCCGCCGCCTACGCGCTGGTAAGCTATCAAACCGCATACCTCAAGACGCGCTTCCCCGGCGAGTACATGGCTTCGCTGCTCACCTCGGAACGGGATAGCACCGACAAGGTGGTGCTGTATCTCAATGAATGCCGCGATCTCGGCATTCAGGTGCTCCCCCCCGACATCAACGAATCGGAGGTCGATTTCGGCGCGCTTGAGGGAAAGATCGTTTTCGGCCTCGCCGCCGTGAAGGGGGTAGGCGTTGGGGCGGTGTCCGAGATCATCCGCGTCCGGCGCGAAGGAGGAGCGTTCGCATCGCTCACCGATTTCGCCCGCCGCGTAGACGGCAAGCTGGTGAACCGCCGCGTGTTCGAGGCGCTCATCAAGTGCGGCGCATTCGACCGGTTGAATGTGAACCGCGCCGCGCTGTTCGATTCGCTCGACAGCGTGACGGCAGAAGCCGCCAAAGACCGCGAAGAGACCCTGATGGGGCAATCCAACATGTTCGCCGCCATCGAGACCGCCGCCGACCGCGAGAAGCGGCTCATCAGGGACTTGCCGGATTGGCCGCAAGCTGAACGCCTGCAGCACGAGAAAGAGGCGCTCGGTTTCTACATCACCGGACACCCGATGGAGCACTACCTGCAAGAACAGAAACGGCTTGCCACCCATCAGGCGGGGCAACTGTCCGATACCGTCAACAAGCAGGAGGTTCGCTTATGCGGTGTGGTGAGCGCCCTGCGCACCCAATTGACGAAGAAAAAGGAGAAGATGGCGTACGTAACGCTGGAAGACATGAGCGGAAGCGTGAACATGCTTGTCTGGCCGGATACGCTGGCCGAGACGTTCCAATATCTCGAATCGAATGAGGCGCTGTTCATCAAGGGAAAGATCGACCGCGACGAAAATGACATCAAGGTTATCGTCGACGAAATTATGCCGATAAAAGCCGCCAAGGAAAAATTCACCAACGCCATCCACCTCAACCTGCAAGTGGTGGGGCTGGAAGACACGGTGTTGGACGATCTTAAGCAGGTTGCCGCGCGCCACCGGGGGAACAGCAAACTGGTGCTCCATTTCACCTTTCCGGACCGGAAGCGGATGCAGGTCAGCGCCTCCGACCGTTTCAAGGTC